>DATCYL010000185.1:0-6813 GCA_036570305.1 Lachnospiraceae bacterium | reverse complement strand
GGTATATACGAATCACTGCCGGTGGACAGTCTAAAGAGTATAGGTATCAAGGTTTTTATTTGGAAAAAGTTGATAAAAATGTTGAGATAGCACCGGAAGGAAATACGGTAGTTAATGTATACTTTAAAAGACATACGATTACCTTGAGATTTCATCGACCAGATGGATACGGATACGGATATTCTCCATATGTGCAAGAGATGACAGGCTTATATGAGTCAACTTTAGCTAGCAATGGACAGGTATGGCCGACAGATTATGATTGGTATGAGAGACCCAACAGACAAGGGATTAGGACTACATTTTTAGATGCTTTTAAACCTCCTTTTTACGCTTTGAGTGTGGATTTCTATGCATATTATAAGATAGGAAGAAACCAGATTCGCTTCTTTAAGCAGAACTTAGATGGAAGTTATTCATGGAATCCTTCTAATTTGGTTCATTCCGGAAATGGAAGTTTTACCATTACTGATAAATATACGCCGGGCTTTCAAGCTCATGAATATAGTATAGATGGGGGACGATGGATACAACTTCCTGAAAAGGTGGGAGCATCGGGAGGCTATGGAGTAGTCAATAACTACTACAGATTAGACATTCACTTTAAAAGAAAAGCCTACCCTATTGCTTACTTAGACGGTGTGTATGTTGATGCAAGAGGTGAGACCATTACCAATGAAAATAATTTAGGTCCCTTAAAGGTCGAGCATGACATCATTTACGAAGCAGACTTATCTTCCTATAATAAAGGAGGGGCAAATTACTATGAGCCAAGTCATCCGGGCTATGTCTTTGAAGGGTGGTATAAGGATAAGGAGTGTACGCAACCCTATACATTTACCAAGATGCCGGAGGGAGTGACGGTTTACGCTAAGTGGAGACAGATTCAGTATCGCGTATTTTTACATCCTGAGGCAGATACGCAGGGACATGTGGATACCAGTTTGGACTGGGGTGATAATGACCAGCCAATGACTTTTTTGGCAGACTTTGGAAGTAAAATCAGTACACCTACAGGACTTAGACAGGAGTATGAGTTTATAGGTTGGTATAGGGATCCTTCTTACACCCGCCCCTTTAATGCGGACGTGACAGAATTAACCGATGCGGTTGTAAAGACCCCATATGATAAAAATGTAGATATGACAGCCACTATAGATAAGTGGGGGCATGTGGAAAATCCAAAGAGTAATGAAGATATTGACCGTTTTTGGGTGACAAGAAAACTGGACTTATACGGCAGATGGAGGGCTAAGCTTGAAGGTGCTAATGGTATCGGTATTCAATATGAGCCTAATGGCGGAAGTGATGAGCCGCACGATGACCACTTATATCTGGACTCGTCTACAGCAGTAGCGGGAGAAGCTCCAAAGCCGCCGGAAGGATTTCGATTTAAGTATTGGGTGTTAGAGAGGCATGATGGACAAAAATTTGTAGATACAGATACCTATGTATATCCCGGACATCCTTTCATTGTCTACAAAAGTAATGCCAGAGTTAGTGAAAATGAGGATAATACACCGGGTCATCCAAGCTACACTTACACAGTACAGCTAAGGGCTGAGTATGAGCCGGTAGAAAAGCCACACTATGTGGATTTAATTTTCGATGCAAATGGTGGAAACTTTGTAGACGGAACGGATAGAAAAGTTCAAAAACTGCAAGTGAATACAGAAATTAAGCAGGAAGAAAAACCTACAAAAACCGGTTATATCTTTAAAGGATGGACAGATAAAAAGACTTCCCAAAATCCTATTATGGAGGCAAATAAGACTTATGCGGCAGATAGTCTAAAGGGCTTGGCATGGGATGAGAAATTAAATGCCAATATTGTTTATGCGATTTGGGAGCCGGAAGTTTATCAGATAAAGATTACAAAAAAGGTGAGCGGAAACCTGGGTGATATTAATAAGAAGTTTAAAATATTCATAGAGAGTGACAGAGATTTTACCCTGGAAAATAAAAAGATAAAAGAAAAGACCATAGAGTTAAAACACAATGAATCTTTTATCATAGAAGTTCCCTATGATAGTATGTTAAAAGTTGTAGAAGCGGATTATACAGGAAGTAATGGCGGTTACGATACTCCGCTGTATGAATTTGAAGGGAAAAAGATAGAACATGAAAATCTTCAAATTACAGGTGGTGGAAATCTGGTAATTACCAATCACAAGAATGCTTCAATCGACACGGGTATTCATTTGGCAGATAAACCTTATTATTTACTTTTGATTTTTGCTATGGCGGGGATCTTGCTACTATTGTTAAAACCCAAAAGGGAAAATTAAGCAGGATTTATAAAATAAAAAATACAATGTATGGAGGAAACTATGAAGAAACTGGCAGCAATTATTTTAGGAATTACCATGACTATGGCATGCAGTCTTACCGCTTTTGCGGTTCCGGGTGGCAGTGCCGATCAACAGACGGCTAAATTTACTGTTTATTATAAATCGGTGAATAATGGAAGTAAGCCGGAGGAAACTTTTACCTTTAGTGAATTTACTAAGGTGGGAGTTACAGATGCAGGCGTAGGGGCAGATGGGGCTGTAGTGACAGTTGATACTATGCCTTCTATTGATAAGATAGAAAGTGTTAAACTTAATGGCGGAACTGCCGAATCTCAAGGAGAGGCAATTATAAAATTACCGGAATTCCCAGCAGTAGGAGTCTATACTTATAGCTTTTATCAAGAAGTGGGAAAAACAGCCGGTGTAGAATATTACAAAGATGACACCAAACAGGATATGAAGTTAGTGGTGACTGTGGTGGAAAACGGTGGAAAGAAAACAGTAGCCGCTGTCCATGTAGAAAATAAGGATAATGGGGATGATAAGACAGGTAAAATCACAAACCTTTATAAAAGTGGAAGTTTAGCAGTTACTAAAAATGTAACCGGTAATCTGGGAGATAAGAGCAAATACTTTAGTGTGGATGTGACTTTCACTCCAAAGCAAGGGGAAACTATCAATAGTATAATCACTTATAGTGGCGGTTCAAAGAGTCCTCAGGTACAAAATGTGAATGGGAATAAAGTGACAATTGAGCTTAAAGACGGTGAGACTGTAAACTTTTCTAATATACCGGAAGGTACAACCTGGACAGTTACCGAGAAGGACTATACGAGTGAAAAGTACGAATCTGCAAAATACAGTAAGCAGACAGACGCTATCGCAGCAGGAGATGCAGACACCAGTGTGATTACAAACCACAAAGAAATGGCGATTGATACAGGTATCGGTTTAGACAGCCTGCCTTATATTTTGATTGTAGCAGGAGTTTTACTTGTTGGGTTTACTTTGTTCTTCTTAAAAAGAAGAAATAAAGATATATAAATAGGAAATCAAAGGAGAAAGAAAATGAAAAAAATAGTATCTATTGTAACAGCGGCACTTATGATGCTGACTATGGTATTGCCTGTTTTTGGGCAGACAGATACATCCGGTTGGAAATCAGATGAAACTACGCTGACAGTGAAAAAGACTTATACACTTTCCGGGGGAACTGTTTTTCCGTCAGAAACCTTAAATTTTACTTCAGAGGCAGACCAGACAAATCCGGATACAACTAATGTAACTGTGGATCCTTTAACTGTTACACAAAGAGAGGGAAATGAAATTACAGTAAAAGTTCCTTCTTATAGTAAAGTTGGAGTTTATAAGTATACTTTAAAGGAAACTAAGGGAAGTAGTCAGGGTGTTACTTATACAGAGGAGCCTTTAAAAATCGTTGTGTTAGTGGAATATGATTATGATCATCAAAAATTAAAAGCTACTCCTCAGGTAGATAAAGAGGGACAGCAGGTAGGAAAAGATACCTTTATGAATACATACGATATGGGTACTTTAACTGTAAATAAAACAGTAACCGGAAACCTGGCGGACAAAAGCAAGTTATTTACTATTCATGTGACCTTAAATGCAAAGGATACTGTAAATTCTGATATTTCAGTAGATGGAGGTTCTGATGCGTCCAATAACAAGAAGATTGATAAAGGATGGACAGGGGAAAAGACAGTAGATATTAAGCTAAAACATGAGGAGACTGTTACATTTTCTGATGTACCGGCAGGTGTGACTTATAAGGTAGCAGAGGATGCTTCCCACACAAGCGGAGAATTAAACAGTAGTGAGGGGTATAAGGCAAGCTACACAAATGAGACAGGTAGCATAACAAAAGAAACAGCTTCTCAGGCAAAAATTGTCAATGAGAAAAAAACAGCAATTCAGACAGGTATCAGTTTAGATAATCTACCTTATATTTTGATGGTAGCATTCGTTCTTGTTTTTGCAGGATTTATGATTGTAAGAAGACGTCGTCAGTCAGATATTTAAGAAAAGGTGATTTTCATAGAAAAAAGGAGGAAAGGAGGAGCCGATGGTAGAGAGAAAAAAATATATTTGGATATTGTGCCTGATAAGCGTGCTTCTTTTCTTTCCGACAAAAATATTTGCTTTTGAGCAAGCAAATGTAAAAGTTCCGGTACATATTAATTTGGAAGGAGATTTTGCAGAAGAAAAGGAAAGCTTTCAAATAGAATTAAAGCGTTTGACCAAAGAGGCACCTATGCCCAAGGAGGGTTTTGGGGATACTTATCTTTTAAATTTGGAAGAAACGCTTACAGGGGATATAGAAATCAAGGTGGAAACCTTAGGGGTATACACATATTCGATAAGGCAGGTTCCAAAGCAAAAAGCGGGATGGTCTTATGATGAGACTTCGTATACCTGTATGATTTATGCGACGGCAGCTTTTGACGGCAACATGGAAGTAACAGTTTTTGTAGAAAATGCTGATAAAGAAAAGTTACCGTCAGTAGATTTTACAAACCGTTTTAAGGCGCCCCTAAGTGATAAGGAAGTTCCAAAGGAAGTTAAAAGAAAAGCAAAAAATCCTAAAACAGGAGATGATAATAGACAAGCCCTATATTTTGTGGCTTTGTCTTGCTCGGCAATTATAGTTGTACTTTCGGCAAAAAGAAAAAAGAAACTGTAGAAAATATTTAAAGAGTCCTATTTTGGGGCTCTTTATTTTGTTATAGGAATAAATTAAAAATTTATTGACAGCTGATATTTGATTTGTATTTTGAAATGTCTATTTTGGAATTTTTTGTGATTTGTGTTAAAATAAAAAGTGTCAAAAAAGGCAAAGGGAGCAAAGGGATGTCACATTTTTTATCAAAAGAAGAATATATAGAGTTTCTCTCACGTATTTTATATTATACCAGTCAGAAGGAGTCGGTAGCGGCAACTTTTCATGACTATTATTTTAATAATGAAAATAATACGGCAGCTGAGTCAAATCTGCTGTTCGATTTGATTTTACCTAACGGAAGCTTTGTATTAAAGTTGGGAAAGCTTAGTATAGAGAATAGTAGCGACAGCTGGGAAATTGTAAAATTTATCTATGATAAGAGTGAAATTAAGGAGGAGAAGATAAAAAACTTTATCTCCGGTTCCAGGCATAAAAAAAACAAGACAAAATTATTATTGATCTACAATGGAAATAAGGAACAGCTTCCTGCCTGTGTCTGGAATAAAAACATAGAGCTTTGGGATCAAAAAGAAGTGAATATACTGATTCGGGAATTTCTTATGGACTACGAAATATCAAAAATGTCTTTTAGAGAAAATCATCCCATGGCAGGGTATTCTTCTTCGCAACAAGAGAGTTTTGAAAAGGATTTTATTAATTTTAATAATAGAAATATAGAGCTCCTTTTAAATTACTTTAAGAGGGGAGAGAAAAATTTATCTTTTGTTTTAGGAGTAGGTGCATCTGTAGATTTAGGTGCAAGAAAGTGGGAAGAGCTTTTGGAACACTTTAATGAAAAGTTAAAGCAAAGTCAATTTATGGATGATCCTAAATTACTCTCTTCCTTTATAGGTTCTTCGCAGATTGTAACAGCAGAAAACTGCAAAAATTTATTTGAGGCAACAAAACCAAATTCCTTTTATTGGGAGTTGCATAACGGGATTTATCCAAATAAAGATGATATTGATTTGCCTAAAGACACTATTTTGTTTGAAATCGCCAGAATTATAAAAAAATTATCTAAAAAGCAAACACTCCGGGTTTTAACTTATAATTACGACCAGTATCTGGAAGATTATTTAGATAGCTTTCAGGTGCCTTATAAGACGCTTTACGATGATGTGGATTTTTTAAACAGAGATTTGCCGATTTTTCATGTACACGGGTTTTTACCCAGAGTAAAGTCCAGTGCCTATTTAAAAGAACGTTATAACCGCTCCATTTATTTGACGGAGCAGGATTATCATAATCTATATAATGATCCTTACAGTTGGCAAATATCCACACAACTGTGTTTTTATAGAGAGAGTCATTGCCTTTTTATAGGATGTAGTTTGGTAGATCCGAATATTCGACGCTTGTTAAAATTGACGAAATCAAAATCCAATAAGATGTTGACTCCTCATTTTGCTATTTTTAAGCGTCCGAATTTATCTTATAAAGATTTATTAACTGCTTATAAATTTTATGCGGATATGGGAATTACCACTATTTTTGTGGAGGATCATGCAGACACCCCCAAATTGCTGGCAAGAATATAAAAAGGAAAGAAAACTTTATGCGAATTCTGAGGTGTCCTTACAAAAGCAGACTTTATTAGCGAGATAGCTATGGCTGTCTCGCTATTTTTATGGGTGCTAGTGTGTTGGACTATCTGTTGTGCCTTTTTTAAAAGAAAAATAAGCAGATATGAAATGTAAGACTTTTATTATGTGTGGAGGAAAATTTGTAAAGGGAGCTAAGGAGGTGAGCAATATAGAAATTGACATATAAAAATAA
>DATCYL010000184.1:0-3534 GCA_036570305.1 Lachnospiraceae bacterium | reverse complement strand
CGCGACTTCAAACAAGACTTTAGCAAGCATAGGATAGTATTCATTGGTCACTGTATTACTCGCTAAAAAGGCATGGATTCCAAAGTTTTTTGCCCCTTTTGCCTTTAAAATCTTAAAAGCTTCAAAAAGCTGCTCAGTAGTCATTCCATACTTCGCATCCCCCGGATTGTCCATAATATCATTGCTGATTTTAAATAATCCACCGGGATTATAACGGCAGGAAATTGTTTGTGGAATATAACCGATAGTCTCCTCCAAAAAATCAATATGTGTTATATCATCCAGATTAATAATAGCCCCCAAGTCATTCGCATATTGATACTCATTTGCCGGTGTTGCATTGGAAGAAAACATAATATCTTCGCTTGTAAATCCCATTGCTTTAGAGAGCATTAATTCCGTATAGGAAGAGCAATCACACCCACAACCATACTCACCTAAAATTTTAATCAACTTCGGTGTAGGTGTTGCCTTTACGGCAAAATATTCCTTAAAACCGGGATTCCATGAGAAAGCCTCTTTTAAGGCTTCCATGTTTTTTCGAATACCTTTTTCATCATATAAATGAAAGGGTGTCGGATAATGTTCTATGATTTTTTCTAATTCTTCTTTACTTACAAATGGCGTTTTTTTCATAATAACTCTCCTCAATATCTCTTATGCCTGCATAATATGCATAATATTTGTAATGGTTCCCTCTCCCGTTACAGTGTTAGTTGCGGGATCTCCTGCAGTAAAGACTACCAGATCTCCTTCCTTTACTTTCTTTGCTCTTTTTACTACATACATAGCGTGGGAAATAATATCCTCTGTTGTGTCCTCCTCATAACCCTTAACAGGGGTTACTCCCCATAAAATCTGCATTCTTCTAAGTGCCCAGTCATTAGGGCTTACACCATAAATCGGTACGGCAGGACGGAAATTAGAGACAATTCTAGTTGTACTTCCGGCAACTGTTGGCGTTACAATACATGTCGCATTGATATTTTTCGCTGTTTTTACTGCCGCAAAACCAACCGCACTGGAAATATTTCTCTCTGTTTCCATCAGTCGATGTTCTCTATATTTTGATGTATCTAAACCACTTTCTACACTTTCAGCAATATCCACCATCATTTGTACTGCCTCTAAGGGGTATTTTCCCATAGCAGTTTCTCCCGAAAGCATAATACAATCGCTTCCATCATAGATAGCGTTTGCCACATCTGCTACTTCTGCTCTGGTCGGTCTTGGATTTCTTATCATAGAATCTAACATCTGTGTTGCGGTAATTACCGGTTTATAAGCGAGATTACATTTTCTGATAATCATTTTTTGAACATGCGGTACCTGACAGGCCGGAATTTCTACACCCAAATCTCCTCTTGCTACCATAATTCCATCAGATACTTCAATGATTTCATCAATATTTTTTAACCCTTCGCCATTTTCAATCTTAGAAATAATAGAAATATTTTGTCCGCCATTTTCATTTAAAAGTTGACGAATTTCTCTAACAGCATCCGCACTTCTGATAAAAGAAGCTGCGACAAAATCAATTCCCTGACCAATTCCCCAAACGATATCTGCCCTATCTTTTTCTGTAATTGCCGGAAGGTTTACGGAAACATTAGGAACATTTACTCCCTTTTTCTCTCCAAGCTCCCCACCATTAATAACAGAACAGATAATTTCCTTGTTTTCCACCTTAATTACCTTAAGTTCAATCAAACCATCATCAATAAGAATACAAGAACCGGCTACCACATCATTGTAGAGATTTTCATAGGTAATATAAAGCTTATCTTGATT
The DNA here is from genome assembly GCA_036570305.1 of Lachnospiraceae bacterium. Classification (GTDB taxonomy): domain Bacteria; phylum Bacillota; class Clostridia; order Lachnospirales; family Lachnospiraceae; genus JAQVHQ01. The sequence goes on along the minus strand of DATCYL010000184.1, from coordinate 1,743 downwards.
CCCAAGGCATTCTTCATTGGTTAAAATAATCTGACGCCCTTCTTCCAAAACAATTTTTTGTCCACCTTCTAAAAGACCCGTTCTGATTTCAGGTCCTTTGGTATCTAATAAAATTGCAATAGGAGTTTTTAACTCGGCGCGAATTTCTTTTAGGGAATCCATTCTGGATTTTTGCTCCTCATAGTCTCCGTGAGAAAAATTAAAACGGGCAATATCCATTCCTTTTTCTGCAAGACCTTTTAAAAGCTCCCTGTTATTTGTGTTGGGACCCATAGTACAGATAATTTTTGTTCTTTTTTTCATAATAGCGGCTCCTCATTTCCTTTCTTGGGGATGGTTTATTAACTTCTGCATAGCAGATAGTTTTTAAGATTTATGTTCGTGAGTGAACAAATGATCCTGACAATACTCATAATTGCCACTACACTTGGAACAGTAACGAAACTCTAAATTTGGATTGTCAAGTTCTGTTCTTCCGCAAACTGCACATTTATGGTGGTAAGTCGGGGAAGCTGTTGAATTTTTCTTTCCCGATACTTCTCTTTCTACTTTCACTAACTTCATAATTCTTTGACTTCTGGATTTTTTTATGCTCTTACTTTGCAAAAATAAAATAATGACATTAAGAAGGCAGGCAAAGATAGCTACCCTGTGAGACCAAGTTCCCATAACAAAGCTATAGAGTAAAAAGACAACATCCAAAATTCCCAACCACTTCATTTTAATAGGAATTATAAAATAAAATAAAACTTCCATATCCGGATAAGTCAATGCATAGGCAAGAAAGATTGACATACTGATATAGTAAGTACTAAAAGCATTTCCCATAGTGCCAAAAGCACCGGAATAAAAATACCCTATCAAGAGCAAAATAAAAGCCCCTAAGATAGTAAAGAAAATACCGGAGAAAATAAATAAATTGTAACGAAATTTCCCCCAGGTGACTTCTAAGTTTGTCCCTATTGTATAATAGAAAAAGAGCATAATGATAGTAAAAATACTAAAAGAACTGGGAGGAATTAAAATCCATGTAAAAATCCTCCAAATCTGTCCTTGTATAATATAAGCCGGCTCTAATGTCAACAAATACATCATATCCCGATTAATAAAGGTCATAATATATCCAACCAAATAGCAGGCTATAATATAACGTGTTAAACCTGAAATTGCATATTTGGAAAATCTCTTTTCCAGTCTTGCGTATAAATTCATTTAAACTCTCCTTAAACTGTCTAATATCTTAGAATAAGTTCTTTTTTGAAAAAATCAAAGCCACGATAGCACTAATAGCCATGGAAATTAAGATAACTATAGCAAACCCATAAGGGCTATTTGCAAATGGCATTCCTTCCGGATTCAGATTCATACCATAAGCACTAAAAATCATAGTTGGTATAGACATTACAATCGTCACCGTAGCTAAAAATTTCATAACAATATTTAAGTTATTAGAAATAACAGAAGCAAAAGCATCCATCATACCTGATAAAATTCCACTGTAAATATTGGACATCTCAATCGCCTGCTTATTTTCAATAATAACATCTTCCAGAAGTTCCTCATCCTCCGGATAATGTTTAATACTCTCTATTTTTAACATTTTTTCTAAAACCACCTCATTAGAACGAAGAGATGTTGTAAAAAAGACCAGAGATTTTTCCAATTCTAAAAGCTCTATCAACTCTTGATTTCTCATAGATGTGTGTAGCTTCATTTCTACATCTCCGCTTTTTTTATCTATGA
>DATCYL010000183.1:0-11357 GCA_036570305.1 Lachnospiraceae bacterium | reverse complement strand
AACCGCCCTTCCTTCCCCCGACTCCATCGCTTCTTGATGAAAAATAGAATAAGTGATACTGTAAGCCATTCTGGCAAAAAAGAGTATCAATACTGCTAAGAGAATATATAAAAGCAAGCGAATCATTCCTTTGGCTCCACTGACCGCAACTTTGTATCCTCTGTCTTTTTCTTCTCTTACCATAATCCTCTCCTGTAAATTTTAAGCCTCCATAATAATCGGCAAAATCATAGGTCTTCTCTTAGTTTTTTTCCATACATAATCACTGAGCTCATCGCGTATCTCATTTTTAAGTTTGCTCCAGTCTGTAATATTCTTATCCAGACATTTCTCAACTGCATCCGATACGCAATCTCTTGCACCGTCCATTAAGTCTTCCGATTCTCTAACATAGACAAATCCTCGAGAAACGATATCCGGTCCCGCCAATAATTGGTTGCTGTATTTTTCTAAGGTCATAACGACAATAATAATTCCATCTTCCGCCAAATGTTGTCTGTCGCGAAGAACAATATTTCCAACATCTCCCACACCCAGACCGTCGACTAAGATACCTCCGTTTTGTACCCTATCTACAATCTTTGCACTCTTTTCACAAATCTCCAGAACACCTCCTGAAGAAAGCAAAATTGTATTCTCCTTAGGTATGCCAAGGCTTTGTGCCAGACTTGCATGCGCACTTAGATGACGATACTCTCCATGTACAGGAATCGCATACTTTGGTTTTACCAGAGAATAAATCAGCTTAATCTCTTCCTGACATGCATGTCCGGATACATGGGTATCTTGAAAAATAATTTCCGCACCCTTACGTGATAACTCATTCATCACTTTAGATACCGCTTTTTCATTTCCCGGAATAGGACTTGAGCTAAAAATAATGGTATCTCCCGGTTTTATCTGTACTTTTTTGTGAATGCTTGAAGCCATTCTGGACAGCGCCGCCATAGACTCTCCCTGACTTCCTGTAGTAATCAAAACCATTTGCTCATCCGGATAGTTTTTCATCTGCTCAATGTCGATAAGTGTATTATCGGGAATACTGATGTAACCAAGCTCAGAAGCAGTACCCATTACATTAACCATACTTCTTCCTTCGACTACCACCTTGCGACCGTATTTATGGGCAGAATTTACAATCTGCTGAACACGATCTACATTAGACGCAAATGTAGCAATAATAATCCTTGTATTTTTATGCTCGGCAAAAATGGAATCAAAGGTTTTCCCTACCGTTTTTTCCGACATAGTAAATCCCGGGCGCATAACATTCGTACTATCGCACATAAGTGCCAAAACACCCTTTTTACCAATCTCTCCAAATCTTTGTAAATCAATTGCATCACCAAAAACAGGCGTGTAATCCACCTTAAAGTCTCCTGTATGGACAACAATCCCTGCCGGAGAATAGATTGCCAAAGCTGCCGCATCCGCTATACTGTGATTGGTCTTTATAAACTCAATCCTAAAGTCCCCCAAATTGATTGACTGTCCATGCTTTACAATCTTTCTCTTAATGGAACGAAGCAGGTTATGCTCCTTTAATTTATTGTCAATAAGCCCCATAGTCAGCTTCGTCGCATAAATAGGTACCGGAATATCCCTTAAAACATAAGGAAGCGCCCCTATATGGTCTTCGTGACCATGTGTAATTACAAAGCCTTTTACCTTATGAATATTTTCTTTTAAATAAGTTAAATCAGGAATGACAAGGTCAATTCCCAACATATCATCCTCCGGAAAAGCCAGGCCACAATCTACTACAATAATACTGCTCTCGGTCTCAAAAGCAGTAATATTCATACCGATTTGCTCCAAACCTCCCAAGGGAATGATTTTTAATTTTGCATCTTCATTCTTTTTCAATTTCAACCTCCATTAATTCTTCAAAAATCCGTGCAATTACATCCAATTCCTCATCGTCTTCCACGATTAAGTAAGTAGCCTCCTCATTAGAAGAATCTGATACATCCTTAAGTATCAAAGCCTCTGCCTCTTCTTGCAAAGAATCCGAAACCAGTAAATAGTTCACTCCATTTACCTTTGTCTGTTCCTCAACGAAAAATTCTACTTTACTTCCGTCTTCCTCTGTAAATGTGATTTTCTCCATAATTTCCTTTCATTTATCTTTTGTCTTCTTTAAGTCTTTTCAAAGGGCTCTTATTTTGCCTGCATACTCAAATAATCCAGATATCCCTGCAAAATAAAAACAGCTGCAAGCTCGTCCACATATTTATAGCGATTTTCTCTGCGAATTTTCGCTTCCATCATAGTTCGATTAGCTTCCACGGTTGTCAGTCTTTCATCCCACATGACAACAGACAGACCTGTTCTTCTCTCCAACATTTCTTTAAATGCGAGAGATTTCTCAGCTCTGTCACCTATTGTGTTGTTCATATTTTTCGGAAAGCCTAATACAATCTCTCCCACTTCATATTCTTTAATTATGCTCTCTATACGTGCCAGAGTCTTTCTTAACTTATCTTCAGAATCTCTTCTGATAATCTCAAGTCCCTGTGCAGTAATCCCTAAACCGTCACTAACTGCCACACCAACCGTTTTGGAACCATAATCCAATCCTATAATTCTCATAAATTACTCTCTTTTCCAGGACTGATTTTTAATGTATTCTTTTAAAAGCTCCTCTACCAGCTCATCACGCTCTACCTTCATAATTAGGCTTCTCGCTCCGCGAAAACTTGTAATGTAAGTCGGATCTCCCGACATAATATAGCCGACAATCTGATTGACCGGGTTATAGCCTTTTTCTGCCATTGCATTATATACGGTATCCAATACCTCTTTTACCTGCACTTCCGGCTCTGATTTTACTTTAAAATACTGTGTATTACTTATATTTGCCATATATTCACGCCCTTATCTATACTTTGTTCTTATTCTAATATAAATAATCTGAAATTTCAATCTAATAAATTAGGAAACTTTCTTACTTCTTTCTCTCTTTCTTTAGCTAAATTGTATGAAATTTATTTTCCAAGAAGAATATTTCCCTCCAATATACGATTAGCCTTGCAAGAGATAAAAGAATTTTCCAGGTTTTCATCACTTTGCAAAGCTACCTTGATATATTCTTTCGTATGACCCAGCCAGTAAGACTCCCCACCAATTTTTACCCTCTCTTCTATCAAAACATCCAAATCTTTTTCAAGATATGACTCAATGTAGGTCTTTTCATGTTTTTTTCCTATAGAAATTAAAATTTTACTTCTTTTGGTCTTTTCATCATCCGCCACCTGATTTTCCATTTTAGCGGCTTTTGTTCCGTTTCTCTTAGAATATTTAAAAATATGAGTTTCGAAAAATTTAACTTTTTCCACAAACTTTCGGGTAGCTTCAAATTCCTCCTCGGTCTCTCCCGGAAATCCCACAATGATATCTGTTGTAATTGCCGGATTTTCATAAACAGACCTAAGAAGCTGGCACTTTTCAAAGTATTCCTTGCTGTCATAGCGACGATTCATTCTCTTTAGTGTCTCATCACATCCACTTTGCAAAGAAAGATGAAAATGTGGGCAAACCTTAGACAAACCCGCTATTTTTTGAGCAAAATGCTCACTAATAATTCTGGGTTCTAAGGAACCTAAACGAATTCTCTTTAATCCCTCCAACTCATGCACCTTTTCAATCAAGCTTAAAAGAGACTCTTTTTCACCCTCAAAATCTGTTCCATAAGAGCTTAAATGAATTCCTGTTAAAACAACTTCTTTATAACCATTTTCCACTAAACGCTCTACCTCAGATACAACATCGCCTATACTGCGACTTCTTACCCTACCCCTGGCAAATGGTATAATACAGTAGGAACAAAACTGGTTACATCCATCTTGTACTTTTATATAGGCTCTGGTGTGTTCTGCGGTCTTTTGTATGTTCAAATTCTCATATTCTTTAGTGTGATTAATATCAATAACTGACTCAGCAAAATTTTCCTGACCGTCATAGGCCTTTAAAATCTCTACCAGATGTTGCTTTTGATTATTTCCAATCACTAAATCAATAGCTTCATCCACCTTAAGTTCTTCTTTTGCCGCCTGCACATAGCATCCTGTGGCGACAACAATGGCATCTCTGTTCATTTTTTTTGCCTTGTGAAGCATCTGTCTGGACTTTCTGTCTGCAATATTGGTAACAGTACAAGTATTAATAATATATATATCAGCCCCCGGAGCAAAAGGCACAATTTCATAACCGTCCTTTTCCAATAACTCTTGCATAGCTTCCAATTCATAGGCATTTACTTTGCAGCCCAGATTATGTAATGCAACTTTACTTCTCATGATTCTACCTACATTTCTTTCTTTTTATCTATCCTAACCAGACTTTTGGCATTTTGTCTTTATTTTCTCTATTATTCATATATTATGACGAATAAATTCACATTTCTTTGGTTGTTTTCTCCTTGACTTTCTATAGTCTAAACAGTAAGATGAATGCAAAGATGTTAGATAATTCAAGGAGGATATATGTAATGAAAACAGTTCAAATTTCACTGAATTCTATTGATGCAGTTAAAGCTTTTGTAAATGATATTACAAAGTTTGATTATGATTTTGATCTTGTATCCGGAAGATACGTGATTGACGCAAAATCTATTATGGGCATTTTCAGTTTGGATCTTTCTAAGCCGATCGATTTAAACATCCATGCTGATGGTGCTGATGCTGATACTATCTTAGAAACATTAAAACCATATCTTATATAAGAGAACTTGCCGGGGATAATTCCCCGGCATTTTTACTTTCTATTCCTCGCGCACAACTAAAACTTCTGTTGTGGCAATCGCTTCTTTAATCATTTCTTCTATTTTTTCTTCCAAATTCGTTTCTGATTTTTTGATAATATTCAAATTCGGTTTTGTTACCGGATGTTTTGCCACAAATATAGTACAACAATCCTCGTAAGGCTGAATAGAAGTTTCATAAGTATCTATCTTTTCTGCGATATCTACGATTTCCTGCTTATCAAAACCAATCACCGGACGGTAAACAGGCATAGTGCATACCTCATCTGTAGACGCCAGACTCTGCAAAGTTTGACTTGCCACCTGACCGATACTCTCCCCTGTAATCAGTCCTAAGCAACCGGTTTCTTTAGCAAAATGTTCAGCTATCTTCATCATATATCTTCGCATAATAATTGTCAGTTCCTCATGAGGGCATTTTTCATGAATATAGAGCTGAATATCTGTAAAGTTTACTACATGAAGATAAATCGGTCCGCTGTATCTGGAAACAATGCGTGCCAGATCTACTACCTTTTGTTTTGCTCGCTCACTGGTGTAAGGCGGTGCATGGAAATAGACCGCATCTATTTTTACTCCTCGTTTTGCAATCATATATCCCGCAACAGGACTGTCAATTCCTCCGGAAAGTAAAAGCATGGCTTTTCCGGCAGTTCCCACCGGCATACCTCCGGGTCCCGGAATGATTTGTGAATAGAGATAAATCTTAGAACGGATTTCTACCTGTAAAGTAATCTCCGGCTTGTGTACATCCACTTTCATATCCGGATATGCTTCTAAAATCTTTTCTCCCAAATCGCAGTTAATTTCCATAGATTCTTTAGGATAACTTTTATTTGCACGGCGGGCATGGACTTTAAAGGTCTGATTTTTTGCCGGATATACTTTTTCGATATAGGATAAAACATCCTTTGCAAGCTTTTCAAATCCTTCATCTTCTAAGATAACTACCGGGCAGATACCCACAATACCAAATACTTTTTTTAATGCCTCCACCGCATCTTCATAATCATACTCTGATAAACAGTTTACATAAATACGTCCCATCTCTTTAGTAACTTCAAATTCACCTTCCACCCTTTTTAGGGCATGGCGCATTTGTTTTACTAAAGCATCTTCAAAAAGATGCCTGTTTTTTCCTTTAATTCCTATCTCCGCATACTTTATCAAAAATGCTTTAAACATAGTTGTTTCCATTCTTTTTCTCTCCATCCTAATGTCTTTTAAATCTTCTAAGCATAGGAATCACTTCCTTTAAAACGCTTATTGTGTAATCTAATTCTTCCTTGCTTGTCTCTTCTGCAAAGCTAAAACGCACTGAACTTTCCGCTTCCTCAGCCAAAAGGCCAATCCCCGCCAAAGACGGACTCATTCCTCTTTTATGACTGGAGCAGGCACTTCCTGCCGAAATATAAACACCTCTTTCTTCTAAGGCGTGTAAAAGCACTTCACTTCTTACTCCCAAAAAGGCTACATTGACAATATGGGGTGCCGTCCTATCACGATCCATACCATGAATCCTTACATCCTCTATCTTTTGCAGATTATCTACAAAATCATTTCTAAGCATTCTTAACTTTGCCATTTTTTCTTCTATATTATCATAAGAAAGCTTTGCCGCTATACCAAATCCTGCGATTCCCGGGACATTTTCCGTTCCTGACCTCATATTCTTTTGCTGCCCCCCACCCAAAATCAAAGGATGAAATTTTATTTTGGAATTCACATACAAAAGACCTATTCCTTTAGGTCCATGAATCTTATGTCCACTAATGGATAAGAGATCTATCTGCATCTTTTTAGGCAGTATTCTATATTTTCCAAAAGCCTGAATAGCATCTACGTGAAAAAGTGTATGAGGGTTGATACTATGAATCAACTCCCCTGCCTCTTTAATTGGCTGGATAGATCCTAACTCATTATTTACAAACATGATAGATACCAAAATGGTATCCTGCCGCAAAGACGCTTTTAATTCCTCCAGGGAAATACAACCGGTCTTATCTACAGAAAGATAGGTCACTTCATAGCCTTCTTCCTCCCAATATTTCATCGGAGAAAGTACTGCCGGATGTTCAATAGCCGTCGTAATAATGTGTTTTCCCCTCCTGTGATTCGCCAAAAGACTTCCATGTAAAGCCCAGTTATTAGACTCCGTCCCGCCGGATGTATAAAAAAGTTCCTTTTCTTGTACCTTTAAAATCGAAGCCAGTACTTTATTGGTCTCCTTTATATAACTTTCCGCTTCCAGACCCTTTTTATGCATAGCTGATGGATTTCCATAATCTATTTTCATAGTCTTTTCAACAATTTCCATTACCTCTTCATAAACCGGACTGGTCGCAGCATAATCCAAATATACTTCCACTTTTTGCTCTCCTCTAGTCATCTCGCTCCAAATGATACATCAAAATCGATAAAATCGTCAAGCCGGCTGTCTCGGTTCTAAGAATCCTTTTACCTAAGGTAATAGGAAGAGCCCCGGCTTCTTTGGCCTCTTTAACTTCCTCTTTTGAAAATCCGCCTTCAGGACCTATAAAAACAGCCACCGATTGCCCCGGACTAATCTTTGAAAGAATCTCTCTTGTTTTTTTCATTCCTTCTTCCAATTCATAAGGAATTAAAATAAAATCAAAGTCTCTTGCCATTTCAAGAGCTTTTTTAAAAGAAAGAGGCATAGCTACCTTAGGAACGATTCCCCTTTTTGACTGCTTAGCCCCGCTTTTGGCTATCTCATTCCAACGCTCCACTTTTTTTTGCGCCTTTTTCTCATCTAATTTTACCACAGCTCTTTTCGTAATTACGGGAAACAAGGAATGCACGCCAAGCTCTACCCCCTTTTGGATAATCAACTCCATCTTATCTGCCTTGGGAAGACCTTGAAAAAGCGCTATTTTTGATGGCAATTCTACCATTTGGGGCATCTTCCATTTGATTTCGGCTAAAATCTCCGTTTCCTTTATTTGACTGATAAAACAGCGATATTCCATCCCCTCTTGGTCACTGACAATAAATTCTTCCCCGCTTTTCATCCTCAAAACATTTTTAATATGATTTACATCTTCTCCCCAAATATGGATAAATTCTTCTTCTATCTGCTCCTTTGAAACAAAAAAACAATGCATATCACTTCCTATTCTTTCTGTGCTGTAATAGAGACCCATTCTCCCTGTCTGGTAACTTCCAAAATTTTTAATCCCGCATCCTCTATAGCCTTGGCTACTATTTCTTCCTTATTATCAATAATACCCGAAGTAATATAAATCCCCTTCTTTTTTAGGCATTTTACAACTACCGGAGTCAATGGAAGCAATACATCTGCTAAAATATTAGCGGTAACAATATCATAGCATTCATATCCTACATTTTCCTGTACTTTAGGATCGTCTATAATATTACCGATAATTAAAGAAAAATCTTCTTTAAAAATTTGATTTACCTCTTTATTTTCTTCAACTGCCGGTACTGCACATGGATCCAAATCTGTTCCAATCGCATGAGCTGCCCCCAGTTTTAGGGCAACTATGGATAGGATTCCACTTCCTGTGCCAACATCCAAAACTTGCGTATCTTTGTTTACATATTTTTTCAGCTGACGCATACACAACTGTGTTGTCTCGTGCATACCGGTTCCAAAAGCAGTTCCCGGATCAATATGAATAATCATCTTGTCCTTATCCTCTTCTTTGACTTTTTCCCAAGAGGGAACAATTAAAATATCATCCACATAAAATTGTTTAAAAAACTCTTTCCAGTTATTAATCCAGTCTTTATCCTCTGTCTGACTTTTTTCGATACTGCACTCCCCTAAGTCAAGATAAGACTTCATCTCCTCCAAAACTAAGTCTACTTCTTTTAAGATAGCTTCACTGTCATCCTCTTCATCAAGGTAAAAGCTTAGATATGCCACACCGTCATCCTCAGGGATATCCGGCAAAATATCCACAAACATCTGCTCTTTTTCCCATTGAGTCAAGGGTTGTTTATCTTCAATCTCCACTCCCTGAACCCCTACATCATAAAGAGCGGAAATTACAATATCTTCTACCTCTGTTCTAGTCTTTAAGGTGTATTTATCCCATTTCATTTCGTTTCTCCTCTTCTATAAAAATGCCACCACTATAGGAATCGTTACTAACGCCATAAGTGTTGTCATAATAATATTCGTTGTTAAGACTTTACTTTCTCTTCCCTGCTCCTGCATAACCATAAGGGGCATATTTGCCGCCGGCATAGCAACCATAACCACTAAAATATTTCTTATTTGCGGATACCCTTTCATAAAGACACCACTAATTATTGCCAGTAAGATTGGCAAAAAAAGCATTTTCCATAATAAAAATTTAAAATTTTCCATTCGAGGCAAAAGCTCTTTAAGCATCTTTTGTCCTATCGAATATCCCAAAACTAACATTGATAAAAAGGTTGTCGGTTTTCCCACATAGGCTAAAAAGTCCATACAAATCGATGGAAGTTTTACTCCTAGCAAAAACAAAAAAATAGCAAAAAAACTGGATACAGTTCCTGCATTTAAGAACTTTTTCCATGCAAATCCACCCTTTTCGTTCTCAGACTTTAACAAAAACATACCGTAGGTATAAAATGTTAAACCAAACCAGATATTAAAAATAGCTACATAAAGCAGATATTGGCTGCCAAACACGGCAGCAACCAGAGGAATTCCAATAAATCCTACATTAGCAAAGGCGGTAATCGCCCGATAGGCATTATAATCTTCCAATTTCCCTCCGACAAGCTTTCCTGTGAATTTTCCTAACAAAGCAAGTAGTAAATAGACAAAGCCTGATGCCAAAAACATCACAAATACTTCTTTGTGAGAAATTTCGCTCTTTCCCTCAAATGCACTCGATAAAACCAGACATGGATTGGTAATATTAAGAACCAGCCAAGAAATTTGTTTGATTCCCTCTTGACTTAAAATTTTGATTTTTGTCATTCCATAGCCTATGGAAATCATCAAAAAAATAAGAACCATTTGACCAAACACTACCCAAACATCCACTCTTTTACACCCTCTCTTCCCCGATCGAAATAGCTTTTCCTTTCTGCAAAAGTCCGTATTCTATTATAATATATGAAAAATTCATAAAATAAAAGGGGAAAGTTTTCCCCTTTTATTTATCTCTTAGAATCTTACTTAATTTTCAAAATAAGACCAGCTATTAGCTAATCCCTCTACCACGCTACGGTAAATTTTGTATTTTTCCTGATAGATTTGTCTATATTCTTTTCTTGGCATCAAAGTTTTACTGATTTTTACTGTTTTTTCCACTGCATCCTGATAAGAAGTATAGACTCCCGCACCGATACCTGCCGCCATAGCTGCTCCCGCTGCTCCAATTTCTTTATCCTCTATCACATCAATAGGAATCTGCAATGCATCTGCAAATATCTGTACCCATACATCCGATTTTGCGGCACCTCCCGAGAGACGAATACTCTTTGGCAATTCTCTATTTTTTAATAGTTTATGCACATGAGTAACATGAGAAAACACAATACCCTCATAGACTGCATAAAGCATATGCTTTTTAGAATGATAACCCGTCAGTCCTACAAAAGTTCCTTTTGCCAGAGGATTTTCATTAGAACCGTTTAAAAATGGTAAAAAGACAATCTTATTTTCTCTAGGATCGATAGATTTCACCCAATCATTTGTTAAGTCATAAATGGATTTTCCATGCTCCTCCAATTCGCTCTTTTCATAACTTAATAAGTTTCTAATAAACCATTCCATATTTCCTGCGGAAGTGGGAGAACTTTCCTCTATTAGATAGTATCCCGGAATACAAAACATAGAATTTAAAGCAACACTGCCATCCAAAACCGGTTTCTTTGCGATAAATTCATTAATACTCCATGTTCCCGCAATCATGCACAGCTCTTTTTCACTTACAAGCCCCGATGCCAAACCACATGCATTTACGTCAAACATTCCTGCTGAAACCGGAGTTCCTTCTTTTAACCCTGTAAGGACAGCAGTTTCTTTCGTAATATGTCCACACACATCTGCAGCATGTCTTAGCGGAGGTAACTTATCGTAGACCTCCTCAAGTCCAAATAAAGACAAAAGTTCTCTATCGTAGCTTCCGCTTTCCATATTCACTAAATTTCCACCGGAAAAATCCGTAAATTCTGCAAAAGCTTCCCCGGTCATCTGATAACGTATAAAATCTTTCACAGCAAATATGTATTTTGTTTTATCAATTACTTCCGGTTGGTTTTCTTTTAACCAGGCAAGCAAACTTACAGGTTGGCAAGCTAAAATTTCTTGAAATGTTTTTTTATATACCTTATCCTTAGTTCCATCCTCATACCATCTATTGACCTGTCTCCATGCTCTGGTATCTGTAGAAACAATGCCATTATAAGGAAAACTTCCATTCTCCCCCACCAAATAAAGACCTTTTCCATGTCCGCAAAAAGAAACTCCTACGATATCTTCTCCTTTCAATCCTGCCTTTTGAATTGCCAGCTTGATAGTCTCTACATTGACATTCCACAAATCCTGCATATCTCTTTCTGTGTAACCCGGCTTGGGTGTCAACATCTTTGTAGGCAGACTTGCCACTGC
>DATCYL010000182.1:0-4171 GCA_036570305.1 Lachnospiraceae bacterium | reverse complement strand
AAGCAATTAAAGGTGTAGAGAGCTTAGTCGATTTCTTATTTGTCGTCCAAGAATAATAGATAACACAATTTTTATAATATCAAGGATAACAAAAGGCAAGACCCCGGCGGCAACGGCAGCTTTTAGTGTCATAGAAGCCGAGATAGACAGCCAAAGACTACCGAAAACATAACAAAGAAAAAGTCCCAGTAACATCCCCAGAAATTGTAAGTGAATTGATTTGTAATAGCGGTCGATAAAGAAACCGGCAACAAAAGCCATAATGGCAAAGCCAAATAGGTAACCGCCGGTAGGTCCAAAAAGTTTTTGGGGACCACCACTTGCTCCGGAAAATACCGGAAGCCCAACCAAACCTATAAGCAGATAGAGGATATAAGCGATACCGCCTCTTTTCATACCAAGAATGTAGACGGATAGAAATACAGCTAGGGGAGTAAGAGAAATAGGAACGGGTCCTATAGGTAGGGCCAAGGGACCCAAGATACAGATAAGAGCCGTCATAAGGGCAATCATAGTCATTGTTTGAATTTTTGCAGTAGTCATAATAAAACTCCTTTACAATAGTTTAAAGTAAACACAGTATAAGAAATATAAGTCTGATTGTCAACTACTTAAAATGGGTTGGTTGACAATTGAAAAAATGGCATTTATACTAAAAGCACTCCTCTTTATAAGCCAAATAATAGGGATTTAGAGGAGTGTTTAAAAATTGTAATAGAGAATTTTATAAGAGCAGATAAAAAATGAAAATTGAAAAAAGATTTTAAGGAAGGGGAAAGCTAAAACCGGAGGAGATTTGGCAGTTATAGAGATATGGATATGATGAAACTTGCAAAAGAAATTGTAGGAGGAAGAAGACTAAAAAAGGATGAGGAAACAGGATATTTTTTGAATTGTGATTTGGAGAGCCTTGGGCGGGGTGCTGATTATATCAGGGAACAAATTTGTAAAGAAAAAGTGGATTTGTGTACCATTATTAACGGAAGAAGTGGCAGGTGCAGTGAAGATTGTAAATACTGTGCCCAGTCAGCACACTATAAGACAGAGTGTGAGACTTATGATTTCTTAGAAGAGGATGTGATTTTAAAGGAAGCAAAAAGCAATCAGGAAGAACTGGTAGATAGATTTTCCATTGTAACTTCCGGAAAAGCATTAAGTGGAGAAGAATTTGAAAAAGCCTTGTCCGCTTATAGAAAAATGAAAGAAGAATTACGTATAGAGTTGTGTGCCTCTCACGGCTTTTTGACCAAGGATCAGTTTGTGGCATTAAAAGAGGCGGGAGTCAGCAGTTATCATGATAATATTGAAACTTCCAGAAACTTCTTTCCTCAAATTTGTACTACCCATACCTTTGATGATAAGATAAAAACAATTCAAAGTGCAAAAGAGGCGGGTCTTAGTGTCTGTTCAGGAGGGATTATAGGGATGGGAGAGTCCTGGCAAGACAGAATCGATATGGCATTTACCTTGCAGGAGTTAGAAATCTACTCTATCCCCATTAATGTTTTAGTGGCTATTGAAGGAACGCCCATGGAGGGAAGAAAACCTTTGTGTCGGGAAGATATTTTAAGAACGATTGCAATTTTTCGCTATATTAATCCTGAGGCAAATATTCGCTTGGCAGGTGGACGTATCCTACTGCCGGAGGCAGGAAAGGAAGCCTTTTTGTATGGAGCCAGTGCTACAATTACCGGCAATCTTTTGACTACTTCGGGGAATACCATAAAAAAAGATAGGGAGATGTTAAAAGAGATGGGCAGGGATATTCAACCGGTTTGGTATTAAGAAAATCCTTAAAATCTATAGATGAAGTATAAAGATTATTATAAAAGGGAAGTATCCCCGCAAAGGAGGGGCTACTTCCCTTTTTGTTATTTATTTATTTATTTCTGCCATTTTCATAGCACGTACCTTTAGGGGGAGACCAAAGAGGGTAATAAAACCATCTGCATCATGGTGGTCATAGAGATCTCCGGTGGTAAAGGATGCCAAGGATTCACTATAAAGGCTATAGGGGGATGTGGTTCCTGCCTTTATGATATTGCCCTTATACAGTTTTAACTTCACTTCTCCACTTACATATTCTTGTGTAGAGGTTACAAATGCGGAAATTGCTTGGCGCAGAGGGGTAAACCATTTTCCTTCATAGACAATCTGTGCCAACTTATTGCCCATATCTTTCTTCACTTCCATAGTTGCCCTATCCAAAACCAATTCCTCCAGTTGTGCGTGTGCTTCCATAAGGATAGTTCCGCCGGGAGTTTCATAGACACCGCGGGATTTCATACCCACAACACGGTTTTCTACAATATCTACGATACCGATACCATGCTTTCCGCCAAGGCAATTTAATTGGCTGATAATTTCCGAAAGCTTCATGGACTTTCCGTTTAAAGTTTTTGGAATACCTTTTTCAAAGGTCATAGAAATATATTCCGCCTCATCAGGAGCTTTTTGAGGAGAAACTCCCAACATTAGAATATGGTCATAGTTAGGTTCACAGGCAGGATCCTCAAGTTCTAACCCCTCATGGCTGATATGCCAAAGATTACGATCACGGCTATAGCTGGAGTCGGCAGAGAAAGGTAAATCGATTCCGTGAGCTTTGCAATAGGCAATTTCGTCTTCGCGAGATTGCATGGTCCATAGGTCTGTCATACGCCATGGTGCAATGATTTTTAAGTCCGGTGCCAGCGCTTTAATTCCAAGTTCAAAACGAATCTGATCATTTCCTTTTCCTGTAGCACCGTGGCAAATAGCAGAGGCTCCCTCTTTGCGGGCAATCTCGACAAGTCGTTTTGCAATGCCCGGGCGTGCCATGGATGTTCCCAAAAGGTATTTATTTTCATAGACAGCACCTGCCTGGAGGCAGGGGAGTATATACTCATCACAAAATTCATCTACAATGTTTTCAATATAAAGTTTCGTCGCTCCGGAGAGTTTGGCACGTTCTTCCAATCCGTCCAGTTCTTCTCCCTGTCCGCAATCAATGCAGCAGCAGATGACTTCATAATCAAAATTTTCTTTTAACCATGGAATAATGGCTGTGGTATCCAGTCCTCCGGAATAGGCAAGTATTACTTTTTCTTTCATAATAAAATCCTCCATTTCAAAATTATTTTCTTTTGTTGATATTGGGATTATACAACAATATGAATTAATATGCAATAAAAAATAAAAAAATTAAAAAAAACTTGCATAAATATAAAAATAGATGTATAGTTATGCAAAACAAAGCCTATGTTTTTAAATTTCATATATAAAATTAAGAAAAGAGAAAAATAAAAAAGAGGGGGAAGACTTTATGATTAAGGTAGGAATTATAGGAGCTACCGGTTATGCAGGAGCAGAACTGGTAAGACTTCTATTGGGACATAGTAAGGTAGAACTTGTCTGGTTAGGTTCTAAAAGCTACATAGGAAAGGAATTTGCACAAATCTATCAAAACTATTTTAAATTAGTAGATCATATTTGTAAGGACGATACCATTAAAGAATTGGCAAAAGAAGTGGATGTGATTTTTACGGCAACACCTCAGGGTTTTTGTGCTTCTCTGCTAGATGAAGAGATTTTATCTCATATAAAAGTGATTGATTTGAGTGCTGATTTCAGATTGAAAAACCCTCAAATTTATGAAAGTTGGTATGGGATAGAACATAAAGCAAAATCTTATTTAGGGGAAGCTGTCTACGGTCTGTGTGAAATTAATCGAGAAGAAGTCAAAAAGGCAAGGCTGGTTGCAAATCCCGGCTGCTATACTACTTGTTCTATTTTAAGCCTATATCCTTTGGTTAAGGAGGGGATAATTGATAATAAAAGCATTATTATTGATGCAAAATCGGGGACTTCGGGAGCGGGAAGAGCGGCTTTGATAGATAGTTTGTTTTGTGAGGTAAATGAAAATATCAAGGCATACAAAGTGGCAAGTCACAGACACACACCTGAGATTGAAGAACAGCTTTCTTATGGGGCAAATGAAGAAATTACAGTAAGTTTCACACCGCACTTGGTACCTATGAACCGGGGGATTTTGGTTACGGCTTACGCCAACTTAAAAGAAAAAATTTCAAAAGAAAAAGTCAGAGAAATTTATGAAAGTTATTATGGGAAAGAAAATTTTATCCGAATCTTAAAAGAGGGCAATCTGCCCGAGACAAGATGGGTAAAGGGA
>DATCYL010000181.1:0-2795 GCA_036570305.1 Lachnospiraceae bacterium | reverse complement strand
TGTAGATAATAAGGGATACAAAATATTATCAAAAGATAAGTAAAAGACAAAAGTAAAAAAGTCTTTCAACAAATAGAGTTAACTTTATCAAAAGATTATAAAAATTAAAATCTATATAATAATGAGGAGGAATACAAATGATTAAGGGGTTTAAAATGAAATTATATGAGGGAATGGCCAAAGAATATGAGAAACGACACAATGAACTTTGGCAGGAAATGAAAGACATGATTCATGAACATGGTGGGAAAAATTATTCTATTTTTTGGGATAAAGAAACCAATATTTTATTCGGTTATATAGAAATTGAAAATGAAGAGCTGTGGGCAAAGGGAGCAGACACTGCAATTAACAGAAAATGGTGGGACTTTATGGCACCGGTGATGGAAACTAATCCGGATAATAGTCCTGTGGCTATTGATCTGCATCCTATGTTTCATTTGGATTAAAATTGACAAATATTAAGGGCTTAGGCTATAATACTAGATACGTGCAGTTTGCATAAGAGATAAAAAGCACAGTTTTATGTGCTTTTTTATTTTGAGAAAATGATTTCTCTAACTAAGAAAAGATAAATAGGAGGAGTAGCTATGAGTAATACAATTATTACTTTGATTTCTTTTATCGTCTATCTTATATTTATGATTCTCATAGGTGTGTGGAGTATGAAAAAAACAAACAATACCGAGGATTATTTTTTAGGTGGACGAGGGCTGGGTGCATGGGTAACAGCACTTTCAGCACAGGCATCGGATATGAGTGGATGGTTGTTGATGGGGCTTCCGGGAGCGGTATATGCCTTGGGAACAGGACAAGCCTGGATTGCAATCGGTCTTTTTATTGGTACCGTTTTAAATTGGATTTTGATTTCAGGAAGACTTAGGCGATATACATTTGTTTCTAAGAATTCCTTAACCTTACCCGAATTTTTGGGCAATCGCTTTAGGGATGACAGAAAAATTTTACTCTGTATTTCTTCTATTATTATTGCGGTGTTTTTCCTGGTCTATACAGCTTCGGGCTTTGCTGCAGGAGGAAAACTTTTTAGTTCGGTATTTGGTATGGAATATCATATTGCGTTGACTTTAGGGGCAGTGGTTATACTGGCATATACTTTTATGGGTGGATTTTTAGCTGTATCTATGACAGATTTTTTTCAAGGTCTCTTGATGTTTGCCGGTTTGATTCTAGTTCCGTTAATTGCCTATATTTCTTTGGGAGGAGAAGGGCTTAAAAGTGTATTGGATCAAAAATCGGCTGTAGAGAGTGCTTCTTCTTTTTTGAATCTGTTTGAAAATGCAGGAAAACCTATAGGGGCAAAAGAAATTGTTTCACAGTTGGCATGGGGACTGGGATATTGTGGTATGCCGCATATTTTGGTCCGTTTTATGGCAGTCAAAAATGAAAAAGAATTAAATAAATCGAAAGTCATTGCAATTACATGGGCAGGGATATCTTTAGTTATGGCAATTTTGATTGGAATCATAGGAAGAGCCTATCTGATGCCGATACTTCTCGGAGAAGTTAAGGGAACTTCTGTGGAAAATGTATTTATTGAAATGATTAAAAAAGTGTTTATGGAAGACTATGATTTAGTTTTTATTGGTGGAATTTTCCTTTGTGGTATTTTAGCTGCGATTATGTCTACTGCAGATTCTCAGCTTTTGGTTACCGCGTCGGCTATCTCTAAGGACTTATATAAGGGGATTTTGAAAAAAAATGCTAAGGATAAGAGTATTTTGTTAGTCAGCAGAATTTCTGTTCTGGCAGTTGCTATAGTGGCTTACATCATCGCATGGAATCCCAATAATAGCATTATGGGACTTGTATCAAATGCATGGGCGGGTCTTGGTGCTGCTTTTGGTCCCTTGATTGTGATGTCTTTATTTTGGAAGAGAATCAATTTACAGGGTGCTGTTGCCGGATTAATTTCCGGAGGTCTTACAGTTATTGTCTGGGATTATTTCCCGGTAATGGGAGGAAAAACTCTGGGAGTGGCAAGCGGGATTTATTCTTTGCTGGTAGGATTTATTATCAGTTTATTCTGTATTATTTTAGTAAGTCTATTTACACCAAAGCCATCAGAGGAAATTATAAAAGAATTCGAGTCTGTAAAATAGAAATATGAAAGTTAAGAAAAAGTCAAATAGGGGTTTCCCTTTGGCTTTTTTTCTTTATAATAGAAAGAAAGATTAGAAAAAAGAGGATGATTATGTACGATTATATTATTGTGGGATCCGGCTTATATGGGGCAGTGATGGCATATGAGCTGAAAAAGAGGCAAAAAAAATGTTTGGTGATAGAAAAGAGAAATCATATTGGTGGAAATATTTATACAAAAGAAGTAGAGGGTATTTTGGTACACCAGTATGGAGCACATATTTTTCATACTTCTAATAAAAAGATTTGGCAATATGTGCAGCAGTTTGCAGAGTTTAATCATTATGTAAATGCCCCGATAGCAATTTATAAAGGGGAGGTTTATAATTTACCATTTAATATGAACACTTTTAGCAGGATGTGGGGGATTGCAAGTCCATCTCAGGCAAAAGAAATAATAGCACAACAGATTAAAGAGTTAGATATCAAGGAAGCAAGAAATTTAGAAGAACAGGCATTGTCTTTGGTAGGAAAAGATGTCTATGAAAAGTTGATTAAAGGATATACACAAAAGCAGTGGGGAAGAGAGTGTAGGGATCTTCCCGCCTTTATTATTCGCAGACTACCTCTTAGATTTACCTATGATAATAATTATTTTAATGACCCTTATCAAGGTATTCCCATTGGCGGTTATA
>DATCYL010000180.1:0-6488 GCA_036570305.1 Lachnospiraceae bacterium | reverse complement strand
GGTACTGCAACACATTCTTTTACCTTTACTGCCCTAAAATCTGACTTGGAAAAGGTCTCAAAATCAACCGCTTCCTCAAATAAAGGCTCAATTTTCACCTTGGAAAAATCAATCTTTTCAGGCTCAGCCTCTACATTTTTTGCAGGTGCTTCAGAAGCTATATTTTTTACATCATTTTTCTTATTTACATCATTTAAGGACTTCATCGTCGGGAACAATAAAACATCACGAATTGCTGCCGAATCAGTCAACAACATACACATTCTATCGATTCCATAACCAATACCGCCTGTAGGAGGCATACCAATTTCTAAAGCATTT
Source organism: Lachnospiraceae bacterium (assembly GCA_036570305.1). GTDB lineage: Bacteria > Bacillota > Clostridia > Lachnospirales > Lachnospiraceae > JAQVHQ01. The sequence continues at coordinate 6,167 of DATCYL010000180.1, read as the reverse complement.
AAGAAATCTTCATCTGTTGTGTTTGCTTCTTCATCTCCCTGGGCCAATAAAGCTTCTTGGGCTTTAAAGCGAGCTCTCTGATCGATAGGATCATTTAATTCGGAATAAGCATTTGCCATTTCCCAACCATTCATGAAGAATTCAAAACGCTCTACATAATCCGGATTTTCAGGTTTTCTCTTAGTAAGAGGAGAAATCTCTACCGGATGATCCATAACAAATGTCGGCTGAACCAAATGCTCTTCTACAAACTCTTCAAAGAAAAGATTTAAGATATCGCCCTTTAAATGGCGCTCTTCAAATTCTACATGTTTTTCAGCAGCAATAGCTCTGGCATCTTCCAAGCTATGAATTTCATTCCAATCCACGCCGGCATATTTTTTGACTGCATCTACCATGGTAATTCTCTCGAAAGGTTTTCCTAAATCCATTTCGATACCATTATAGACAATCTTTGTTGTCCCTAATACTTCCTTGGCCACATAGCGATACATATTCTCTGTCAAATCCATCATACCGTTGTAGTCTGTATATGCCTGGTATAGTTCCATAAGAGTAAATTCCGGATTGTGTCTGGTATCCAATCCCTCATTTCTAAATACTCTTCCAATTTCATAAACACGCTCAAGACCACCGACAATCAGTCTCTTTAAATATAATTCCAAAGAGATTCTAAGTTTTAAATCCTCAGATAAAGCATTAAAATGAGTTTCAAACGGTCTTGCTGCCGCACCACCTGCATTGGATACCAACATAGGTGTTTCCACTTCCATAAATCCCTGGGCATCCAAGAATTTACGGATACTGCTGATAATTTTTGAACGCTTGATAAAAGTAGCTTTTACATCTTCGTTCATAATTAAATCCACATATCTTTGACGGTAACGAATATCTGTATTGGTCAAACCATGAAATTTTTCAGGCAAAATCTGTAAACTCTTTGAAAGAAGTGTTACCTCTGAAGCATGAATAGAGATTTCCCCCGTCTTTGTTCTAAAGACTTCTCCTTTAAGACCTACGATATCTCCGATATCCATCTTTTTAAAGGCTTTATACTCCTCTTCTCCAATACTATCACGAGCAACATAGGACTGAATTTTTCCTTGTAAATCCTGAATATTACAAAAAGATGCCTTTCCCATTACACGTTTTGACATCAAACGTCCTGCTAAAGAAACACTTTTCCCCTCAAGATTCTCAAAATCATCTACCACTTCTTTGCTATGATGCGTCACATCATACTTCATGATTTGAAAAGGGTCTTTTCCATTTTCCTGAAGTTCTGCTAATTTCTCACGGCGAACTTTCAATAACTGATTAAGATCTTGTACTTGATTTTGCTCTGCCAATTTTTTCACCTCTTATATATTTCTTTCTATTTTTAGTACCTTGTACTGCATACTGCCTGATGGCATCTCCACTGTCACAACCTGATCCACCTTAGCACCGATAAGCGCCTTTCCTACCGGAGATTCATTGGAAATTTTTCCCTGAAGACTGTTTGCTTCTGTAGATCCTACAATTTTAAACTCCATATCTTCATCATATTCCATATCATGAACCATGACCTTACATCCAATGCTAATTTGCTCTAAATCTACTTCGTCTTCTACAACAACTTCCGCATTCTTTAAAATTTTTTCAATGTCTTCAATTCTGGCTTCAATATCTCTTTGCTCATCTTTTGCTGCATCATATTCTGCATTTTCGGACAAGTCTCCCTGCTCTCTTGCCTCTTTGATTTTTCCGGCAACCTCTTTTCTACGATTTACCTTTAAATCATGAAGTTCATCCTCTAAACTTTTTAAGCCTGCATATGTAAGTATATTTTTCTTTGCTTCCATTTTATAACAACCTCTCCCAATCGTGTAAAAATCCATACTAATAGTCAAGATATTATAAGCGACTTCTCTACAAATGTCAAGGAAAGCCCTCTCTTTACAATCAGTTTTTACGGTGAATACTATCCCTCCATTTCTTCTTGTCATTTTAACAAAACAAAAAGAAACTCCTGCTGATTTTGGCAAATAACCTCCCTGCAAAAGTTTCTTTTTCTAATTCCTCTAACATTTTTATAATTTATCAATTAAAACAGTCTCTACCAACATAAATCCCTTAAGGTGCCTACTCTATTTTTCTTCCCACCTATCCAAAAGCTCTTCTAACTCTTCCATACTCTCTATTGCGTTGACAGCACCTCTAAGCCTTGCCGAATGAGGATACCCAGCCGTATACCATGCCACATGCTTTCTCATTTCCCGAATTCCGGTAAAATCTCCCTTTTCCTTCAGTTGTAATTTTGCATGATAAAGCATCATATTTCGCACTTCTTCAAAAGTCGGTTTTGCTTCCAAAGTGCCACTTTCTAAATAGCTTAAAATCTGATGAAAAAGCCATGGATTTCCCCTTACACCTCTTCCAATCATAATCCCGTCGCATCCGGTTTCCTCTAAAAGTGTCTTGGCAGACTGCGGAGACACTACATCTCCGTTGCCAATCACAGGGATAGAAACCGCCTCTTTTACTTGCCGGATAATATCCCAATCTGCCACACCTGAATAATACTGCTGTCTGGTTCTTCCATGTACCGCAATGGCTGCCGCCCCACTATCCTCTATAATCTTTGCAATTTCCACCGCATTGACATGATCATCTCGAAAGCCCTTTCTGATTTTCACAGTAAAGGGCTTTTTTATAGCACGGGAAACTTTACTTACAATCTCTCTAACCAGCTTTGGATTCTCCATCAGTGCCGAACCTTCCCCGTTATTAACCACTTTGGGTACGGGACAGCCCATATTAAAGTCTAAAATATCAAAAGGCAACTCCTCTATTTCTGCTGCAACTCTACTGATAATATCCGGATCAGAACCAAAAAGCTGTAGGGCTACAGGATGTTCTCTTTTGTCAATTTTCATCAAATCAAAGGTGTTTTTATTTTTATATAAAATCGCCTTGGCACTCACCATTTCTGTTGATAAAAGTCCGGCTCCCTGCTCTTTGCAGATTAGGCGAAAAGGAAGGTCTGTCACTCCTGCCATAGGTGCCAAAACAAGGGGATTTGGCAAAGTCACATTTCCGATTTTTAATTGCATATATTATCCTCTTTTGTTTTTTTCATACATAATTCTAAGACCCTTTAAGGTCAAATTTTGATCGTAAATATCAATCATATCCGTATTTTCTGCAATAATCTTACCAAGCCCTCCAGTTGCTACTACTTGCAAGTCTGCATAACCCGATTCTTCCTTGATTTTTTTGATAATGTATTCTGTCTGTCCTGTATAACCGTAGACTAAACCTGACTGCATACTGGAAATAGTATCCTTACCGATAATGTTTCTCGGGCGTTTGATTTCTATTTTAGGTAACTTTGCAGCCTCTTGCCACAATGCTTTCGCAGAAATCTCAAGTCCCGGTGAAGTGACTCCTCCTAAGAGATCACCTTTTTCCGTCACCAAATCATAAGTGGTTGCTGTGCCGTAATCAATGACCAAAACAGGTCCCCCATACAATTCATAAGCCGCAAGTGCATCAATAATACGGTCAGCCCCCATCTCTTTTGGATTTGCCAATAAAATGCGAATCCCTGTCTTAACCCCCGGTCCTACAATCAAGGGTTGCTTGCCTAAATACTTGATAATACTGCTGGTTAATGAATACATAATATCCGGCACTACGGAACTTATTACGACATCCTCTATGTGCTCGCTGACAATCCCGTTTCTATTTAACATTTCAGTGATGGTCACCCCATATTCATCCGAAGTTCTTGGTTGCTTGGACATCATGCGAAAGGTATGCTTTAAAGTTTCTTTTTCAAAAGTTCCTATAGTAATATGTGTATTTCCCACATCAACAGCTAAAAGCATCATTCCTTCTCCTCCAATTCCTCTCCCAGAAATACTACACGGTAATAAGTCTCCAGTGAGAGTAAAAACTCTTGCCTTTCCTGACATATTTTTTTGATTTTTAAAGCTCCGCCGATTTCATCATACATTCCATCACTGTCTAAGGCTTCTGTTTCAAACTTTAAATTTCCCTCTTCATCAAAAAACATAGTCATGATTCCACCGATTTCTTCAGTAAAAGTCACACATAAAATCTGCAAATCTTCTTTTATAGTCTGCGGAAGTGCAGAAAATTCCTGATTAAAATAGTATTTTTGCTCGTAAGCACTCGCTCCACAAAGCACTGTCTGATTTTCTTTCATTCTATTCCCTCTATACATACCCATAAATGCCTCTTACAGAAACTTCCCCCGCAAAGACATTTTCTATACTTTTATCCTCTTTTTCTACCCGAAGCTGACCTTTCGAATTAATCCCCAAGGCTTTTCCCCTATAACTTTCATCACCCGCAATCACAGTGACTTCACTCCCCTTACTAATCAGATAGCTTTCATAGGTATCCAAAAGAAGCGTCATATCCTGCTTTTGCATAAAAAGCTTTAGATTTTCTTCAAAACAATCCATAATTTTCCCTATTAACTTAGCTCTCTGCTGCATTTCTCCGCTTATTAATTTAATAGAGCTTGCCTTGTCACGTAATTCTTCCGAGAAACTCTCTCCATTTACATTAATTCCCACACCAATCACTATATAGTTGACATAATCTACTTGAGCACTCATCTCTGTCAAAATACCGCAAATTTTCTTTTTATCTAAAACAATATCATTCGGCCATTTAATACGAGGAGAAACTTTGGCAAATTCCTCTATCGCCTGTGCCACAGACAATCCCATAACCAAAGTAAGCATAGCCGCATTTGCCGGCTCTATCTCTTCCCTTAGTAAAAGGCTCATATAAATATCTTTTCCTTTAGGAGATTCCCACACTCTGCCTCTTCTTCCTTTGCCTTTTACTTGTTGATTAGCAACCAGCAAAACGCGACTTGCTTCTGTCTCTTCTGCAACTTTCTTTGCAAGCGTATTGGTAGAATCCACACTCTCCTGATAAAAAAGCTGATAATTGAGCGGCAGATAGGCACGAATCTCATTTTCATTAAGCAAATCTTTATGGTCTGAAATTTTATATCCCCTGTTTTTTATGCCTTCTATTTCATAGCCCTCTTCTTTTAACTGGCGAATATATTTCCATACAGCCTGTCGGGAAATATCCAATAATTCACACAAATATTGACCGGATACATAATCCTCAGCTTCTCTTAATATCTGTAATATTCTCCCTTTCACAGTCCACCTCCCGGCCTATCCGCCAAAATAAGAATAAATCAGTCCTACCAAAGATAACCCCAGCAGCACAAAAAACCAATATACTTTTTTCTTTTTTATGTAGAAATGAAGACCTAAGGCAAGTGATTCCAGCATACCCAACAAGTAGGCAACAAATAAAATCCATAAAGTCCTCTCGCTAAGAAGTCGAAACAAGACGACCAAAATAATCAAACCGATACTACATATCAAACTAAGGAGTACACTTAACCTATCCAACTGATACTTGTATTTTCTCGCCCATGCTTTCATCCAACGTTCTCCCTACATACCAAGCGTCGCCATCATAACCGCCTTTATAGTGTGCATGCGATTTTCCGCCTCATCAAATACTTTGGACTGTGCCGACTCAAATACTTCGTCGGTCACTTCCATCTCTGATATTTGGAATCTGTCTCCCATTTCTTTTCCTATCTTTGTTTCCAAATCATGAAATGCCGGAAGACAGTGTAAAAAGATAGCATTTTTCTTAGCATTTTTCATGATTGTTGTCGTCACCTTATAAGGGTTTAGATTTTCAATGCGCTCCTGCCACACCTCATTGGGCTCTCCCATAGATACCCAGACATCTGTATAAATAACATCCGCATCTTTTGTTCCTTCATCTACATCCTCTGTCAAAGTAATGCTGGCTCCGCTTAAGCTTGCATAGGCACGACACTCTTCTACCAAAGTTTCATTTGGAAAATAGTTTTTATTAGTACATGCGACAAAATCCATGCCCATCTTGGCACATGCAACCATGAGAGAATTTCCCATATTATATCTGGCATCTCCCATATAAACCAGCTTAATTCCTTTCAACTTTCCAAAGTTTTCACGAATAGTTAAAAGATCCGCCAACATTTGAGTCGGATGGTAGTCATTGGTAAGACCGTTCCACACCGGAACCCCGGCATATTTTGCCAACTCTTCTACGATTTCCTGTCCATA
>DATCYL010000179.1:0-2462 GCA_036570305.1 Lachnospiraceae bacterium | reverse complement strand
AATCATCAAAAAACATCTTGCACCTAAAGCCGGATTCATAAAATTTTGTCCCAGCCCTCCAAAAAGTTGTTTTACCACAATAATAGCAAAGAGACTCCCCCAAAGAGCCATCCACCAGGTCGCTTTTGGAGGGAGATTCAATGCCAACAAAAGCCCCGTTACAACCGCACTAAAATCTTTAACAGTACTCTTTTTTCCAAGAAAACGTTCATAGAGCGCCTCTGCCAAAACCGAGGCAATCACACAGATACAAATAGTTACTATAGCATTTAAGCCAAAATTATAAATCCCCATAAAGGTAGCCGGCAGCAAAGATACTACTACCATTTTCATAATAAAGCTTGTGGTCATCCTACTTCGCACATGGGGAGAAGAGGAAACCTGCAATTGTTCATTCATTCTTTTTTCCTCCTAAGCCTTTTTCTTTCTATTTGCCAGTATGATTTTTCTCATGGATTTTATAGATTGTGTTAACTGCCTTTTTGCCGGACAGACATAACTGCAACAACCGCATTCACAACACTCCATACCCTCATACTTTTCAAAATTTTCTACATCTCCTCGGTTTGCATAGGCTGCCAGTCTTGCCGGAACTACTCTACCCGGACAGACCTTTACACACTGACCGCAATTAATGCAATTGGACTCTTCTTCTTTTGATACCTCATCTTCTGAAAAACATAAAAGAGCCGAAGAAGTTTTTGTCACAGGCAGATCCAAATCAAAGAGAGCAAATCCCATCATAGGCCCTCCGGACACTATTTTTTTCGCTTCTTTTATAAATCCACCTGCCTGACTAATAAGATCTTTATAATTACTTCCTACCGGAACCAGAAAGTTTCTCGCCTCCTTTATAGCATCTCCTGTCACAGTCACAATACGATGCATAAGAGGTCTTCCTAGGCAAACTGCATGATAGACTGCCACCACTGTATCCACATTATCTACCACACACCCTGCATCCGCCGGCAACATGGATGAATTAATCAATCGCTTTGTCGTAGCATAAATCAACTGCCTCTCCGCCCCTTGAGGATATTTCGTTTTTAAGGCTTTTACTTCTATCCTGTCTTCATTTTTCACTAATTCTTTTATTTTTGCTATGCAATCAGGCTTATTATTTTCTATTGCAATATAGCCTTTTGCATTATCAAACAGCATCAGAATATACTTTAAACCTTCTATAATTTTTTCAGGTTCTTCTAACATTCTTCTGTAATCCGATGTAAGATAGGGCTCACACTCTGCTCCATTGACAATCACATAATCAATTTTTTCAGGTTCTTTTGGAGAAAGTTTTACATGAGTTGGAAATCCTGCACCTCCCATGCCTACTACTCCCGCCTTTGCAATTCGTTTTAAAATTTCCTCTTTACTTACCTCTTTGGGATTTTTCAAAGGCTCATAGTCTACTTCTTCATAAAGTTCATCATTTTCAACAATAATTGCATCTTGCATAGTTCCCACTACACTCAATCTTTTTTCCAAGCCCTTAACCAGACCTGACACGGTAGAATAAACAGGGGAAGATACAAATCCGTTTGCCTGTGCTATTTGCTGCCCAACTAAAACCCGATCACCTTTTTTTACAATTGCTTTTGCGGGTGCACCTATATGCTGAGACAACAAATAAACCATTTCCTTTCCCGGTAAAATCGGTAGAATAGGTTTGTCCTTGGATAAGTCTTTCCCCTCTTTAGGGTGAATCCCTCCAATAAAACTTGCTAATTTCATTTTTCTTTTTTCTCTCCTTTCTTTTTTCTTTCTTTTCTTAATTTCGTTAAATTTCCCATTTTAGGATAAGCAGTTATAAAACGTTTCGCTACTCTGCTTGTCTTTTTACGAAGTTCTAAGACTTTTGAGATAAACTCCGCATAATGCCCTTTTATATCGTCTAAATTATTTAAAAAAGAAAGTTCTTCTTTTCTTTTTTCTAAAATATCCAACAATTCTTTCTGCCTAAGTTCCAAACTTTTCACTACATTTACATCCAAAACATAGCGTTTCGCCGCTCCCAGCTTTTCTTTAAATTCCTGCAACTGATCCGGAATCAAGGCATCTTTAATATGGACTGCCCAATCCTCTACCAAATCGTTCCATTTTTTCAGTGTTGCAGATAAGTGGGATGCCGCTACAAAAGAAATAGAAAAATCAATCAAATAAATTCCACTAATGGTCAAAATAAGGTACTCTCCCGCTTTTCTTGGCAAGAGCCCTGCCAAGCTCTCCACCATAGGTTGAAAAACATTAAAAAGCACTAAAGTTAAAACTCCCCAAAAAAGGGAACTTTCCAAGCATATCCTCCCCTGCAATTGAAATTTTTTATCACTGTAATCCCACCAACTCATGTGAAAGACTAGTTCCATAAAAAAGGCTGTGATATACTCTAATACAGTAGCAACAACCACGCCGCCCAAATATAAAAGCAAAAAGTTGGATGAAATCCCTTTTAACAAAAGGTA
>DATCYL010000178.1:0-1556 GCA_036570305.1 Lachnospiraceae bacterium | reverse complement strand
TGTTTTTACAAAAAGGATGTTACCATAGAAAAATTAAGATTGCAAGCCTTAAACTTGTTTTTTTGATAAAGCAATCCATTTTAAATAGGCATTAATAAAGGCATCTATATCCCCATCCAAGACAGCATCCACTGTTCCTTTTTCCTCATTGGTTCGGTGATCTTTTACCATAGTGTAGGGCTGCATTACATAAGAACGAATCTGATTCCCCCAACCGATTTCAGTTACTTCACCACGAATACCGGAGATTTTCTCCATATTTTCCTGCTGTTTTAACAAATAAAGTTTGGCTTTTAACATCTGCATCGCCTTGTCTTTATTTTGAAACTGGGAACGTTCATTTTGGCACTGCACCACTGTATTGGTCGGTATATGTGTAATTCTAATAGCGGAGGAGGTCTTATTAATATGCTGCCCTCCCGCACCGGAAGAACGGTAGGTATCAATACGCAAATCTTCTTCTTTTATTTCTATATCAATATCTTCCTCTATATCCGGCATCACATCACAGGAAACAAAAGAAGTCTGTCGTTTCCCCGCAGCATTAAAGGGAGAAATTCTAACCAAACGGTGGACTCCCTTCTCTGATTTTAGATAACCGTAAGCATTTTCTCCGTTTACCTGAAAAGTTACTGATTTAATGCCGGCTTCATCTCCCTCCAGATAATCCAAAACTTCCACAGAAAATCCTCGTTTATCTGCCCAGCGTGTATACATACGATAAAGCATTCCCGCCCAGTCACAAGACTCTGTACCTCCTGCACCTGCATGAAGAGTTACAATGGCATTATCTTTGTCATACTCACCTGATAAAAGTGTTTTAATGCGAATCGCTTCAAAATCATGTTGAAATCCTTCCAACATCTCTTCAATCTCCGGAATTAAGGAAGCATCATTCTCCTCATACCCCATCTCAATCAAAGTTTCCATGTCTTCTTTTTCAGAAATCAATTTTTGATAGGTTTCCACATCCGACTTTAGAGAATTTAACTCTTTCATCATCTCCTGTGCTATTTCCGGTTGATCCCAGAAATTGGGTTCTTCCATTTTTCTTTCTAATTCCTGAATCCTTTGCTCTTTATTAGCCAGGTCAAAGTGAATCCCTCACTTCCACTAATGGTTCTGTATACGTATTCAACGTATATTTAAATTGATCTAATTCAACCACAGCTTCACCTTCTTTCTTTTTTATCTTTATTTTATAGTAATCTGCCTCTCCTCTTGGTCTTTATAAAAAGCATTTAAAAAGACCTCATAGATGGCAGGATGACTCCTCTTTAGGGAAATGGGACGACCACTCTCATCCAAAAAGCAGTGCGCACTGCTACCTGTCGTTTTTACTTCCTGTGTCTGCTTGTCATATATTTTATATTCCATACAAAGCTTTACTCCATTGAAAGCGGAAATTTTAGCCTCAATACAAACTTCATCTTCAAAATGTACCATCTGACGATACTTACAAGCCACCTCCAAAACCGGGCAGATTATTTTTTCTTCTTCCATACGTTTATAAGGATACCCTATCCTACGCATATAGTCTGTCCTTGCCTCTTCAA
>DATCYL010000177.1:0-8399 GCA_036570305.1 Lachnospiraceae bacterium | reverse complement strand
ATTGGATAATCTGGTAAAGGGGGCTGCCGGACAGGCGGTACAAAATATGAATTTGCTATTTGGGTTTGATGAGACAGAGGGATTATCCCTAGTTCCCATGTTTCTGTAAACTAGATAAGAAAGAATGAGGAGAGAAAAATGAAAATAATTGATGGCGGAGTAACGGCGGCGAAGGGATTTTTTGCAGCAGGGTGTGCAGCAGGAATTAAAAAGAGTGGAAAAATGGATATGGCGATGATTTATAGTGAAAATCCCTGTATGGCAGCGGGAACATTTACAAAAAATCTGGTAAAAGCATCACCCGTAAAATGGGATCAGACGATTGTTTATGATATGCCAAAAGCACAGGCAATTGTATGCAACAGTGGGGTTGCTAATGCCTGCACGGGAAAAGAGGGGGATAAGTATTGTCAGGAAATGGCAGAAACGACAGCCAAAGCTTTAAATATTTTACCCAGTGAGGTTTTGGTGGCATCGACCGGTGTCATAGGAAAACAACTTCCCATGGATAAGATTTGTAAGGGGATAGAGTACTTAGTGCCCCTGCTTGATTCTTCTAAGGAAGGGGCAAATCAGGCGGCAAAGGCGATTATGACGACAGATACAAAAGCAAAAGAAATTGCTCTTTCTTTTTTTCTGGGAGAAAAAGAGGTGAGGATTGGGGCTTGTGCGAAAGGCTCGGGTATGATTCATCCCAATATGTGTACAATGTTGGCGTTTATTACAACGGATGTTCATATCAGTAAAGACTTGCTTCAAAAGGCTTTATCTAAAGATATTGAAGATACTTACAATATGATTTCTGTAGATGGAGACACTTCTACAAATGATACGGTTTTGCTTCTTGCAAATGCTTGTGCAGGTAACGAAAAAATTGTTGAAGAATCAGAAGAGTTTTCTGTATTTTGTCAGGCGCTTCATATAGTAAATGAGTTTTTGGCAAAGGAAATAGCGGGAGATGGAGAAGGAGCAACGGCACTTTTTGAGGCTAAGGTCGTAAATGCCAAGACTAAGGAAGATGCAAGGGTTATCAGCAAATCCATTATTACATCGACCCTTACCAAAGCAGCTATCTTTGGACATGATGCAAATTGGGGGCGCATTCTTTGTGCAATGGGATATTCAGGAGCACACTTTCATCCCGATTCAGTAGACATATATCTGAAAAGCTCGCATGGGTCTTTAAAAATCGTGGAGGATGGTATGGCGGTAGATTATAGTGAAAAAGAGGCCGGTCATATATTATCTGATGAGGCAGTTACGGTCATGGCAGATCTTAAGATGGGGAAAGAAGAGGCGCTAGCCTGGGGCTGTGATCTTACTTATGATTATGTAAAAATCAATGCGGACTATCGTTCTTAAAAATATAGAAACAATAGGGGGATAAAAGTAGCAAAGGGTGACTAAAAAGAGGGAGAGAGGAGAAAGCATTATGGAAAATATGGATTTGTGGGTGCATAAAGCGGAAGTTTTGATTGAGGCATTGCCTTATATTCGGGAATTTAACGGAAAAAAAATCGTGGTCAAATATGGTGGAAGTGCCATGAAAGACAATCATCTAAAGAAAAGTGTTATTCGTGATGTATCTTTATTAAAATTAGTGGGATTTCAGCCGATTATTGTTCACGGAGGCGGAAATGAAATCAGTAAATGGGTACGACTTTCGGGAAAAGAGCCTGAATTTTTAAATGGTCTTAGGGTTACAGATGAGACTACTATGGAAATTGCAGAAATGGTCTTAAATAAGATTAATAAGGGTCTGGTACAATATATGGAAAGTAATGGAGTAAAGGCAGCGGGAATTAGCGGTAAGGATGGTTACACTTTACGGGTAACAAAGAAACTTTCAAAGGGGAAAGATATAGGCTATGTGGGAGAGGTAAAAGAAGTGGACACAAAACTTATAGATACCCTGCTTGCCAGTGATTTTGTTCCGGTTATTTGTCCCATTGGTTTAGGAGACGATTTTAAAAGCTATAATGTTAATGCGGACGATGCGGCATGTGCGATTGCAAAGGCAGTAGGTGCGGAAAAACTGGTATTTCTGTCAGATATAGAGGGGGTCTATGAAGATCCTTTAGATCCGACGACCTTGATTTCAGAAATGAATATAGAAGAGGCCAAGGAATTTATAAAGAGCAAAAATGCAGGAGGCGGTATGTTGCCTAAGTTACAAAATTGCATTGAAGCTGTAAAAAAAGGTGTTGGACGTGTGCATATTTTGGATGGAAGAATTGAACATTGTCTTTTGCTTGAATTTTTTACCAACAAAGGAATTGGAACCGCTATATTAGGTGAGGAAGAAAAGAGGTATCACAATGAAAACAAATGATTATATTAAGGATACGGAGTCTTATATGGTGCATACATACAACCGTTTTCCTATTGTTTTAGATTATGGTAAAGGTGCTTATCTTTATGATATTGAAGGAAAAGAGTATTTAGATTTTGGTGCAGGAATTGCGGTATTTGCCTTGGGGTATGCTCATCCTTTTTATACAGAAAAGCTAAAAATGCAGATTGAGAAATTAGTTCACACATCCAATCTCTTTTATCATTCCCCGGGAGCAAGGGCAGCAAAAAAACTTGTAGAAGCCAGCAAAATGCACCGGGTTTTTTTTACTAACAGTGGTGCAGAAGCTATTGAGGGCGCTATAAAAAGTGCAAAAAAGTATGCTTATCTTAGAGATGGGAATACTGAACATGAAATTATTGCCATGAAGGGCTCCTTTCACGGAAGAACTTTGGGTGCCTTATCAGTGACAGGAAACTCTTCTTACCGGGAAGCATTTGGACCTATGATCGAGGGAATTCGTTTTGCCGATTTTAATGATTTGGAAAGTGTCAAATCGCAGATTACAGAAAAAACCTGTGCTATTATTTTAGAACCTGTGCAGGGAGAAGGGGGGATTTATCCGGCTAAGAAAGAATTTTTAAAGGGACTTCGTAAGATTTGTGATGAAAAGGACATTCTTCTTATTTTTGATGAAATCCAATGTGGTATGGGCAGATGTACCGAATTGTTTGCATGGATGAAATACGGTGTAAAACCGGATATTTTGACAAGTGCCAAAGCCTTGGGGTGTGGTATTGCAGTAGGTGCTTTTTTATTGAATGAAAAGGTGGCAAAGGCTTCTTTGACTGTGGGAGATCATGGCAGTACCTATGGGGGAAATCCTCTGGCGTGTGCGGCTGTCGAGGCGGTTCTTACTATTTTTGAAGAAGAAAAAATAGTTGATCATGTAAAAGAGATTAGTCCTGTTTTTGAAAAGGCATTGGATGGATTGGTTGCCAAATTTTCCTGTATAAAAGAAAGGAGGGGTATGGGACTTATGCAGGGGCTTGTTGTAGATAGCAATAAAGCTTTAGCAGGTGACATAATAAGAACTGCACAAAAAGAAGGATTGATTATTTTGTCTGCGGGAAAGAATGTCTTGCGTTTTGTTCCTCCGCTTGTTATAACTAAAGTAGAAATATCAGAAATGCTAGCAAAGATGGAGAAAAGTTTAGGACAATATGAAAGATAAAGATTATTCTAATTTAGGAAATCAAATTAAAAATTTAGTGACTGATGCAATTAGCAATATGGATTATGACCAATTGAATAAAAATATAGGGAAAACTGTAGGGCAGGCTTTAGAAGAAATGAAAAAGGGTATGGACTTTGCTGTCAATGCCAAGCCTTCTTCTAAAGAGGCAAAACCTGCGCCAAAGATAAAAAAAGAGCAGGATTTCCCCATGAATTTAAAGCCTATAAGTAATAAGCAAAGTGTATTACGTATAGGCTTTGGTATTATAGGTTGCGGCACGAGTGCTATAATTTCGGCAGCTATGCTCTTGTGGGGAAGCTTCTGGAATGGGCTTACCGGAGCACAAATGGGTCCCAGTCTGATTGCTTCAGGAGTGAGCTTTTTGGTTGCGGTTGGATTTTTGGGGCTTGTCCGTAATGGAATGCAAATCAGGGGAAGAAAAAAGCGTTTGGACAATTATCTGGCTTTGATGGACGGCAAGGCTTACGCAGATTTAAAGATTCTGTCAACAGAGACCAAAGATAGTCTTAAGTTGGTTAGAAAAGATTTTGAATGTTTGATTAAAAGCGGGGTTTTCCCTGAGGGAGTCTTAAATATGGAAAAGACTTATTTTATGGGAAACAAAACTCTTTATAATCAGTATTTAATCAGTTTGCAAGAGCGGGCAAAAAGAGAAGAGACTTTAAAGCTAAAAGAGGCAAGAGAAGACAGTTTGGATGAAAGCGTCAAAGAGGCGGTGAAAAAGGGAAGAGAATTCATCTCACATATTAGGGAGGCGAATTTAAGACTTCCTGCCGAGGTTATTTCTAAAAAACTGGATCGTTTGGAATTAATTACTGAAAAAATCTTCGGCAGGGTGACAGAAAAACCAAGACAACTTCCGCAGATTCGCAGATTTATGGAGTATTATCTTCCGACGACACAAAAGTTAGTGGTTGCTTATGAAACCTTTGAAAATGAGCCTTTGGTGACAGAAAACATACAAAAGTCTAAAAAGGAAATAGAAAATACACTGGATACAATTAATGATGCTTTTGAGGCACTTTATGATAATTTAATGGAAGAGGATATTATGGATCTTTCTTCCGACATATCCGTTTTAAATACTATGTTGGCTCAGGAAGGCTTAAAAAAAGATAATCTAAAATAAGATTTCTATCGAAAATTTGTTGTAAAATTGTTATAATAAAAGCATAAGTAATGTGAGAAGAATATCTCAATAAAAGATAGAGCGGAGGATAATTATGTTTGATGAAAAAGACCTTGCAGTGGTAACTCCTACCCTGACTTTAAATCCTATCGTAGAAGAGGTCAAAGAAAAGCCGCAGCTACCGAGTGTGGAAGATATTAAAAAAGCTATGCCAAGCATAGAAGAAGAAATGAATAAAAGCGGATTAAATGAAGTGGAAAAAAAACAGGTAGAAGATTTTGCAAAGCAAATTGACTTGAGAAATTCCACTGTAATTTTACAGTACGGAGCGGGAACACAGCAAAAAATGGCGGGATTTTCTGAAAAAGCTTTGGAAAATGTAAAGAGCAAAGACCTTGGTCAAGTGGGGGATATGCTTGCCGATGTGGTAAAAGAGTTAAAAGGTTTTGAAAAGGAAGAGGAAAAAGGTTTTCTGGGATTCTTTAAAAAGGCGGGAAATCGTTTGGAAACCTTAAAGCTTCGTTACGATAAGGCGGAAGTAAATGTAAATCGTATCGTGACTTCTTTAGAGCAGCATCAGGTAACTTTATTAAAAGATATTTCTACCCTGGACCAGATGTATGGCATGAATCTTTCTTACTATAAAGAATTAACTATGTATATTCTTGCAGGAAAGATGAAGATTAAGGAACTTAAAGAAACAGAGCTTGCACAGTTGCAAAAAAAGGCTGAAGAGAGTAATTTACCGGAAGATGCACAGGAAGCAAATGATTTAAAGGCTTTGATTGATAGATTTGAAAAGAAAATCCATGATTTAGAACTGACCAGAATGGTATCGATTCAGACAGCTCCACAGATAAGATTGATTCAAAACAATGATACGGTGATGGCGGAGAAGATTCAGTCTACAATCGTAAATACCATTCCTCTATGGAAAAGTCAAATGGTACTGGCACTTGGTATCGAGCATTCCAATGAGGCGGCAAAAGCTCAGCAGCAGGTAACAGACATGACTAATGAGCTGTTAAAGAAGAATGCGGAAACCTTAAAAATGGCAACAGTAAAAACTGCACAGATTTCTGAGAGGGGTATCATTGATATGGATACTCTACGCCAGACCAATGAGTCTTTGATTTCTACTTTAGATGAAGTACAGGCGATTCAAAAAGAGGGAAGACTAAAGAGAGCTGAGGCAGAGGTAGAATTGCAAAAGTTGGAATCGGACTTAAAGAACAGACTTTTGGAAATGAACAAAAATAAATAAAAAGAAAAGTAAAAATAAAATCAAAAGGCTTGCTCCGGTTTTAGAACCGGAGCGATTTTTTGTCTTTGTTCTATTGTATTCTGTTATTGAATTGGGTAAAATAAGAAGTGGTCGTGCATGAGGAACTCCATAGGAAAATAGAGGAGGAAGTGTGACCATGAAAGTAAATTTTAGGATGGGAATCCTTATAATATCCCTTTTTTCTTTATCTGCATGTTCTATAAAAGAGCCGAGCTTAAGGATAAGTACAGAAAATGGGGAAAGTATTGCAGAAATAAAAACAGAAACAAAAGAAGAATTACAAAAAGATATTCCGAAAGATGCAAGAGAGGATGCTTTAGCAAAGACCAAACAAGAAAATGTGATAGAAAAAAAGAACAAAGAGCATGATGAGAAGATTATTTATGCTTATATATGTGGAGCGATTATAAATCCGGGAGTATATAAACTAAAGGAGGGAGATCGCATTTATCACTTAGTGGAAGCAGCAGGAGGTTTGACTAAAGAGGCAGATGAAAAATCTTTAAACCAAGCCAAGAAGCTAGCAGACGGGGAACAAGTTACCGTCTATACAAAGGAAGAGGTCGTATCAGGTCAGTCTTTAGGGTTAGAAAAAGAAGCTGCTCTCGTGCCTGCAAGTTCCGGCAAAATAAACATTAACACTGCCCAAAAAGAAGAATTGATGCAAATTAGCGGTGTGGGGAGTCAAAGAGCGGATGCAATTTTACAATACAGGAAAGAAAATGGATTGTTTTCTTCTGTAGAAGAAATTATGCAGGTGGAAGGCATCAAGGAGGGTATGTTTGAAAAAATAAAAGAAGAAATAAGTGTGGGCGGATAATGCTTTTAAACGATAGAGGAGATAAATAATGAGTAAAAGGGTCTTGGTTGTAGATGATGAAAAGTTAATTGTAAAAGGGATTCGTTTTAGTTTAGAGCAAGATGGTATGAAGGTAGATTGTGCTTATGATGGGGAAGAGGCACTGGAAATGGCAAAAGAAACAGAGTATGATATTATTCTTTTGGATTTGATGCTACCTAAGCTGGACGGTTTATCTGTCTGCCAGCAGATTCGAGAATTTTCCAATGTCCCCATTGTCATGTTGACGGCAAAGGGAGAGGATATGGATAAGATTTTAGGTCTGGAATACGGTGCAGATGACTATATTACCAAACCCTTTAATATTCTTGAGGTAAAGGCAAGGATTAAGGCTATTATGCGACGTGTGGTAAAGCCGGAGAGTGAAAAAGAAAAAGCTAAAGTAGTAACGGTAGGAGACTTACGCTTGGATTGTGAAGGGCGACGTGTATTTATTAGTGGAAGAGAAATTAATTTAACAGCAAAGGAATTTGATGTTTTGGAGCTGTTGGTCTTTAATCCCAATAAGGTTTATAGCAGAGAAAACCTACTTAATATCGTTTGGGGTTATGAGTATCCCGGAGATGTAAGAACCGTTGATGTACATATTCGTCGTTTGCGTGAAAAAATTGAAGAAAATCCAAGTGAACCACGCTATGTGCATACAAAGTGGGGTGTCGGATACTATTTTCAGGGATAGGGAGTGAGTACAATATTTAAAGATAGAAATTGGAAATTTTTTAAGAGTCTTCGCTTTCGTATTCTTGTAATTTTGGTTGTTATAGGTATTGTCCCCAGTGTTATTATCGAAAATGGGATATTAAACAGTTATGAAGAAAGAACTGTGACCTTGCGTAGCAATACAGTAAAGACTCAGTGTGATATTTTATGTAATCAACTGATTAATCAAGATTATGTAAACAATCCTACATCAGAAGTAATTAATGGGGAATTTACTCTTTTATCAAACGTTTACTCCGGGCGTATTTTGATTATTAATGAAGATTATAAAGTAATTAAAGACACCTATGATTTAGAGAAAGGAAAAACTATTATTTCGGAGGAAGTTGTACGATCTTTTAGGGGAGAGTCGACCAGTAATTATGACAAAGAAAATAATTATATAGAAATGACAATACCTATTGAGGATGCTGAAACACAAAAGATTTATGGTGTTATGCTTATCAGTATTTCCACAAATGAAATTGTGGCAAGTTTGGCAATACTGGAGCAAAAAGGCTTGTATCTATTAACAATTATCGTTCTTTTAGTTTTGATATTCGGATATATTTTGGCAGGAATTTTGGTGAAACCTTTTGCAAGAGTTACCCGTTCGATTGAAGATTTGACCGATGGATATTTAGATGAAAATATTTCTGTTAGAGATTATACGGAAACGGAATTGATTACAGATGCCTTTAATAAGATGTTAACGAGAGTAAAAAGTTTGGATGATTCTCGCCAGGAGTTTGTATCTAATGTCTCCCATGAACTAAAGACTCCGCTGACGTCCATGAAAGTTTTGGCAGATTCTTTGGTGGGGCAGGAAAATGTACCTATAGAGCTTTATCAGGAATTTATGCAGGATATTACGGA
>DATCYL010000176.1:0-3311 GCA_036570305.1 Lachnospiraceae bacterium | reverse complement strand
GGGAGGAGCTATGACCGGAGGAGCTTTTAAAAACAGCAGTAATCTTTTGGGACGTCGCCGAGAGATAGAAGAACTGCAAAAGCGTGTTGAGTCTCTTCGTCTGGATTTAGAAAAAATCGGAGAAGAGGCAAAAGAAAACAGACAAAAGAGAAATCTCTTAAGGGAGAGCCTAGAGGAAATACAAAAGGAAATACAATCTTTGCAAATTCAGAAAAATACCGCAAAGATGGGCGTGGATTCTGCGCGTGAAAATTTGGAGAAATTGCAACTTTCTTATGAAAAATTACAGACGGAACGAAATGAAATTCAAGCACAATTAAATGATATAGAAAAAAACAGTGTGGACATTTTGCAGGAAATGGAATCGTCTAGGGCAGAGGAAGAAAAGTTAAAAGAAGAAAGCGACAAGGGACAAGAAGCCTTAGAAAATTTGCAGACTTTAGAGCGAAAAGAGCAAGAACGGATGGAACAGATACGCTTGGAATATGCCAATATTACTCAAAAAGCAGGATTTAATGAGCAAAATCAAAGGCGTTTACAAGAAGAAATAAAAAGCTTGCAGGAAGAATTAAAAAAGATTGAAGAGGATGGAAAAAAGAGTAGCGGAGGCAGTCTTGACAAAGAAAAAGAAATAGAAAGCTATCAGACAGGAATAGAAAATATAAGTCAGGAAATAAAGAAGCTTGAAGAAGAAATAAAAAATCTTGTAGAGTCAAAAAGTGCTTTATCGAAAGAACATAAATCTTTTTTTGAAAAGAGAGATCAGCTATCGGAGAGGATGAATCTCTTGGATAAGGAGTGTTATCGCTTAAATAACCAAAAAGAGAAAATAGAAGATGCAAGAGAGTCGAAAATAACTTATTTGTGGGAAGAGTATGAGCTTACTCCCCAAGGAGCAATCGGCTTAAGGCAGGAGGATTTAAAGGATAGAGGAGAAATGAAAAAAAGTATCCACCTGTTACGTGAACAAATCCGAAGCCTGGGTAATGTCAATGTCAATGCTATTGAGGAGTACAAAGAGGTTTCTGAGCGTCATGAATTTTTATCCGGACAATACGAAGATTTGATAAAAGCGGAAGAGACGCTGGTAGGGATTATTGAAGAACTGGATGCCGGCATGCGCAAGCAGTTTAACGAAAAGTTTGCACAAATTCAGCAGGAGTTTGACAAAGCCTTTAAGGAACTTTTTGGCGGTGGAAAAGGTAGTCTTGTTTTGGATGATACAAGCGAGGATATATTGGAAGCGGGAATATCTATTATTTCTCAACCCCCCGGTAAAAAACTGCAAAATATGATGCAGTTATCCGGAGGAGAAAAAGCCTTGACGGCAATCGCCCTCTTATTTGCCATTCAAAATTTGAAACCATCTCCATTTTGTCTTCTTGATGAAATTGAGGCTGCTTTGGATGATTCCAATGTAGTTCGCTATGCGGGATATCTTCATAAGTTGACAAAAAACACGCAATTCATTATCATTACACATAGACGCGGAACCATGAATGCGGCTGATAGGCTTTATGGTATTACCATGCAGGAGAAGGGGGTATCTACTCTGGTTTCTGTAAATTTAATCGAAAATGAACTTGAAAAATAAGTAGGGGTGATAGGATGAGTGAAGAAAAACAGGGATTTTTTAAACGCTTGGTCAATGGACTAAGTAAGACAAGAGATAATATTGTGTCAAGTTTTGATTCCATTTTTAGTGGCTTTTCCAATATTGATGAGGATTTTTATGAGGAAATAGAAGAAATCCTTATTATGGGTGATATAGGAATTAATGCGACAACAAAAATCATAGAAAACCTTAAGGTGAGAGTAAAAGAAGACAAAATAAAAGAGCCAAAAGAGTGTAAGCAGGTTTTGATTGACAGTATTAAACAACAAATGGATGTAGGAGAAACTGCTTATGAGTTTGAAAACAGAAAATCTGTAGTATTAATGATTGGTGTCAACGGAGTCGGAAAAACCACTTCTGTAGGAAAGCTGGCAGGAAAATTAAAAGATCAGGGAAAAAAAGTGGTCTTGGCGGCAGCGGATACATTTCGTGCAGCGGCAGGGGAGCAATTAACTCAGTGGGCAAATCGTGCAGGTGTAGAAATTATAGGCGGTCAGGAAGGGGCAGACCCGGCAGCTATTATCTATGATGCGATTGCGGCAGCCAAGTCAAGAAATGCAGATGTGCTTCTTTGTGATACAGCAGGAAGACTTCATAATAAAAAGAACCTAATGGAAGAACTAAAGAAGATATATCGGGTGATAGAAAGAGAATATCCGGAGGCTTATCTGGAAACTTTAGTTGTTTTAGACGGTACAACAGGACAAAATGCTCTGGCACAGGCAAAGGAATTTAGAGATGCTGCCCATGTGACAGGTATTGTGCTTACCAAACTTGACGGTACGGCAAAGGGAGGTATTGCAGTAGCTATTGAATCGGAGATGGATATACCGGTCAAATACATAGGTGTTGGAGAAAGCATCGACGATTTGCAAAAGTTTGATGCGGATCAATTTGTAAACGCATTGTTTGATGTGACAAAAGAGTAAAGGGGCAAAGGACTATGTTGACATTAGAAAAATTTGAAGAGGCCTCCTTGAAAGTAAAGGAAGTAATTCAGGAAACAAAATTAATTTACAGTACGCATTTTAGCCAGCAAACCGGAAATAAAATTTATTTAAAACCGGAAAATATGCAACTGACGGGCGCTTATAAATTGCGTGGAGCTTATTATAAAATCAGTACCTTATCAGAAGAAGAAAGAAAAAGAGGATTGATTACAGCTTCTGCCGGAAATCATGCGCAGGGAGTTGCTTTTGCAGCTAAGGCGTACGGATGTAAAGCGACGATTGTCATGCCCACAACAACACCCCTTATTAAAGTCGAGAGAACAAAAAGTTATGGTGCAGAGGTTGTTCTTTATGGGAATGTTTATGATGAGGCTTGTGAGAAAGCCTATGAACTTGCTGAAAAGAACGGATATACATTTATACATCCTTTTGATGATGAAGATGTGGCATGTGGTCAGGGAAGTATTGCCATGGAGATTATATCAGAACTTCCCCTGGTAGATTATATACTGGCGCCGATAGGTGGTGGCGGACTGATTACAGGAGTTTCTACTTTAGCGAAAATGTTAAAGCCTAATGTAAAAATTATCGGTGTGGAACCGGAGGGAGCAAGTTGTGTGCAGGCATCTTTAGAAAATGGTGAGGTTATTACACTTCCGGCGGTAAATACTATTGCGGACGGTACTGCGGTAAAACGTCCGGGAGATCATGTGTTTCCTTATATAAAGGACAATGTAGATGAAGTG
>DATCYL010000175.1:0-3279 GCA_036570305.1 Lachnospiraceae bacterium | reverse complement strand
TTTTTTAAATCTGCTATCTGTTTCCCATAAATATCTTTCATACTTTTTTGAAATTTCCTGAAAAAATCCGCCTTTTTTACTCCTTCTATCATCCGAAGCCCCAAAAACATGGTCTCCTCCATTTGTGCCTCTACAGACAAGACTTCCACATCACCGCGGATTTTTCCCAAGTCAAAAGAGGATTTTAAGTAATCCGAAAAACTCTTTGTATTACTCCATCGGACTTCTCCCAGCAAAGAGGCGGCACCAAGTCCCAGTCCTAAATACTCCTCCCTCTCCCAGTAGCCTACATTATGCCTGCACCGGTAACCGGCTTTACTATAATTGGAGATTTCATATTGCTCATACCCATGTCTTCTAAAAATTTCCAAACTCTCCTCATACATCTGCCGTTCCACTTCCTCGGAAAAATCATAATCCAAATCATAAAATGGGGTCCCTTCTTCTATGATAAGGCTATAGGCGGAAATGTGCTCAGGGGACAGATCCAAAACTCTCTTTAAGCTTTTTTTCCAACTCTCCCTTGTCTGCTTAGGAACCGCCATCATCAAATCTATATTAATATTAGAAAATCCCAATTTTCTTGCCAAATGATAATTTTTCTCAAAAGTTTGATAAGTATGGATTCTCCCCATGACTTGCAACTCTTCTTCCACAGTCGACTGCAATCCGAAACTTAAGCGGTTAATTCCCGCATTTTTATAGGAAGATAATTTCTTCTCATCCACCGTTCCGGGATTGATTTCTATGGAAATTTCCGCATTCTCTAAAAGAGAAAATTTTTCATAGACAGCATGCATAATCTCTTCTATCTGTTCTCCCAAAAGACAGGAGGGGGTTCCCCCTCCTATAAAAATTGTGGAAACTTCTCTGGCACTTTCCTCTTTTGGTATATTTTCTATCTCTCTTAATAAGGCTTCTACATAAGCTTTCTTATTTTCTTTGCTGTCTTTCCATGAGAGAAAATCACAATAAGCACACTTTTTCTCACAAAAAGGAATATGTATATATAACTCCATAACAACTCCAAGTCATTTCTTATCTCTGTTTTTGTTTTTCCCATAAGTAAATAGAAAGCGTCCCCTGCCACAGGCAAAGGGACACCTCTTTTATTCATCATCCAACTTTAATACACTCATAAATGCTTTTTGAGGAATTTCCACACTTCCAATCTGACGCATACGCTTCTTTCCCTCTTTTTGTTTCTCTAAAAGTTTTCTCTTTCGCGAAATATCTCCACCATAGCACTTTGCCAAAACATCTTTTCTCATGGCTCTTACAGTCTCTCTGGCAATGACCTTACTTCCTACAGCAGCCTGAATAGGAATCTCAAAAAGCTGTCTTGGAATCTCTTTTTTCAGCTTTTCACACATTTTACGACCTCTGTCGTATGCGGTGCCGGAAAAGACAATAAAGGATAAAGCATCCACCTCTTCTTTGTTGACCAAAATATCAAGTTTTACCAATTCACTTCTCTTGTATCCCAAAAGTTCATAATCAAAAGAAGCATAACCTCTGGAACGCGATTTTAAGGCATCAAAGAAATCATAGATAATCTCATTTAAAGGCAAGTGATAAGTTAAAAGAGCTCTTGTAGTTTCCATATACTCCATTCCCTGGTATTCTCCGCGCCTTTCCTGACACAAGTCCATAATAGGACCTATAAACTCTGTAGTCACCATGATTTCCGCCTTGACCATAGGCTCTTCCATATAGTCAATCTCCGTAGGCTCCGGCAAATTTGAGGGATTGGTCAAATCAATGACTTCCCCATTCGTCTTATGCACCTTATAAATAACACTTGGAGCCGTTGTTACCAAATCCAAATTGTATTCTCGCTCTAAACGCTCCTGGATAATTTCTAAATGAAGTAAACCTAAAAATCCGCATCGAAAACCGAAACCTAAGGCAATCGATGTTTCCGGCTCATAAAAAAGAGAAGCATCGTTTAACTGTAATTTTTCTAAAGCATCTCTAAGATCCGGATATTTGGCTCCATCTGCCGGATAAAGACCACAGTAAACCATGGGATTTACCTTTTTATATCCCGGCAAAGGCTCTTTACAAGGATTTCTCTTATCTGTAATGGTATCTCCGACGCGGGTATCCGCCACATTCTTGATACTGGCTGTAATATAGCCTACCATACCCGCAGTCAACTCCTCACATGGGATAAATTGACCTGCACCGAAATAACCCACTTCCACCGCCTCTTCTACCGCACCTGTTGCCATCATGTGTAAAAGAGTTCCTTTTTTTACTCTTCCCTCTTTAATTCTGCAAAAAATTATAACACCTTTATAGGAATCGTAGACTGAATCAAAAATCAAGGCTTGAAGAGGAGCATCTACATCTCCCTTAGGTGCCGGAATTTTTTCTACGATTGCCTCTAAAACTTCCTCCACATTTAAACCTGTCTTTGCGGAAATGCGCGGTGCATCCTCCGCCTCAATACCAATCACATCTTCAATTTCTTCTACCACTCTATCAGGATCGGCACTTGGGAGATCAATTTTATTGATAACCGGCATCACATCCAAATCATGGTCTAAGGCAAGATAAACATTTGCCAAAGTCTGTGCCTCAATTCCCTGTGCGGCATCCACTACCAAAATAGCCCCGTCACAAGCCGCCAGACTTCTGGATACTTCATAATTAAAATCCACATGCCCCGGCGTATCAATCAAATTAAAAATATATTCTTCTCCGTCCTTTGCCTTATAGACAATACGAACCGTTTGCGCCTTGATGGTAATGCCTCTCTCTCTCTCCAAATCCATATTATCCAGGACCTGCGCCTGCATCTCCCTGTCAGTCAAGGTCCCTGTTTTTTCTATAATTCTATCTGCCAATGTTGACTTTCCGTGGTCAATATGGGCAATAATACAAAAATTCCTGATTTTACTTTGTTCTATCAAAATTTAAACTCCTCTTATTTGCAAATATTCGCTAGAAGTATACCATAAGTCCCTACTTTTGTCATCACGAATCACCTTATAAGACAGGCATATTTGAACAAATTAACAAGCTTACCTATGCTCATCTTATCGCTATAACAAAAAAAGAGCCGCTACATGACGGTATAGCGACCCTTTTATCTTCTCTTTAATTAAGCGATTTCATTTACAGCCTTAGCAAGACGAGAAACTTTTCTTGCTGCTGTATTTTTGTGGTAAACTCCCTTAGAAGTAGCTTTTCCAATTACAGAAATTGCATTGGTAAGTGCTTCCTTAGCAGCTGCCTGATCTTTTAATTCAACAGCCACTGTTACCTTTTTGA
>DATCYL010000174.1:0-14367 GCA_036570305.1 Lachnospiraceae bacterium | reverse complement strand
CGATTGTGCCCTTTTTTTCCCCGTTAAAAGCTGTAGCATCATCTTTGTAATCTACAATCACTACATCCTTATCGTCCGTAGTCCAAACTTTTTTTGCCTTACCTTCGTACATCAGCTCTTTTTTTTCCATAATTTCGCCCTCTCTTTTCATATTCATAAGGTGACTTTACTCTTGTTGAATCCGTTGTTCATTATAATACAAGCACTTTAGAAAAGCAATCATTCTAAAACTTCCCCAAAAATTCTTTTAGCCGTCCATGTTCAGAAGAAAAAACCTCTTTTGCACTTCCCTCTACCGCAATTACCCCTTTATCCATAAAGATGATATGGTCCGCTACATTTTGAGCAAAATCCATCTCATGGGTCACTATAACCATAGTCATTTTTTCACTCGCCAACTGCCTGATTACCTTTAAAATCTCCCCTGTAAGTTCCGGATCAAGTGCTGATGTAGGCTCGTCAAAAAATAAAACATCCGGATTCATAGCCAAAGCTCTTGCGATTGACACACGCTGTTGCTGTCCTCCTGACAGTTGATAGGGATAGGCATTTTCCTTATCTTCCAGCCCCATCTTTTTAAGTAATTCCCTTGCCTTGGCAAAAACTTCTTCCTTAGATCTTTTTTGTACTCGAATCGGGGCGTCTGTAATATTTTTCATTACCGTGTAATGAGGAAATAAATTAAAGTTTTGAAAAACCAAGCCAAAACTCCCCCCATAAACAATTTCTCCTCCATCCGGCTTTTCAAGACCCGTTGCACATCTAAGCAGGGTGGACTTTCCGGAACCTGATGGCCCTATAATTCCCAAAACTTCTCCTTTTTCCACCGTTAAGGAGATGTCTTTTAAGACCTGCAAACCATCAAAATTCTTTTTCACATGTTTCATTGTTAATAAGCTCATCTCTTCCCTCCTAACGATAATAGTTCATCTTTTTTTCCAGTGCATTCATAAGAACTGCAACAATCAAATTAAATACATAGTAAAAAACAGCCGCGATAACAAAAGGCATCATTGTTGTCTGTGCACTTGCAATCTGCTTAGCAATGGTAAACATCTCCGATACCGCCAAAACAAAGGCAAGTGAAGTGTCTTTTACCAAAGTAATTACCTCATTGGTAATAGATGGCAAGACTCTTTTTATTACCTGAGGTAAAATAATGTGTAGGAAGGTCTGCACTCGGTTATATCCCAATATTTTTGCAGCCTCGTATTGCCCTACAGGCATAGAAGCTATCCCTCCTCGGTAAATCTCTGCAAAATATGCGGCGTAATTAATGGCAAAACCTATCAAAACCGCACTCAAACTATAGGATTTTGTGATTTTAATTCCAAATAAAAAATAGGGACCAAAATACACCACCATCAACTGTAACATCAGCGGTGTTCCTCGCATCACAGAGATGTAGGCGCTGGAGATCCAGCGTAAGGGAGTAAATTTTGACATTCTTCCAAAACAAACCAAAAGTCCAAGTGGCAAAGAAAAAATCAGCGTCAAGACAAAAATTTCTGTAGAAATTGCCATTCCGCTAATCAATTGTTTTAACATAATAGATAGATTCATGAAGTCCTCCTGATTTTTTATTTTCTTTTTAACGCACAATGCTGGTACAGTATACACCATTTTCCTTGATGATACCATACCAGCCATTATTTCCTTTTATTATTTCCCCAGACAAAGCATAGCCGGATCAATGCCGTACTTGACTGCAAGTTCCTCGTATTTACCGCTTTCTACCATTTTTAAAAGTTCTGCCTGCACCGCATCCTTTAGTGCCACATCTCCTTTTCTAAAACCTATACCATATTGTTCTGTGTAGAAAGGCTCTTCTAAAATAAGATAATCCCCCTCTTTTCTTTGTTCAAGCTGGTAAGTTGCCACACCTATATCAATAGCCACCGCATCCGCAGCTCCTGATTCCAAATTTAAAAAAGCTGTATTGTAATCAGGGTTTTCTGTTAGGGAAGCAAAACTTCCTGTAAGCTTTTTACAATCCTCTGAATTTAGTGCTTCCAAGGCTGCTGATGCCGCCTGTACCACTACATTTTTTCCTTTTAAATCCTCTAAAGTCTTAATACCGGAATCTGCCGGCACCACCATTACCTGAGTATTATCTACATAAGGATCAGACCAGGTATACATATCTTCTCTTTCCGGTGTAATAGAAAAGCCGTTCCAAATACAATCAATTGTACCTGACTCTAATTCCAAATCTTTTGAATCCCAATTAATCGGCTTTTTCTCCAGCTTCCATCCCAAAGCATCACACACTGCCTGTGCACAATCTAAATCAAATCCTACATATTCTCCGGAATCGTCCATATAACCATAAGGCGGATATTCTGCATCAAATCCTACAATAAGTGTATCTCTTTGGTCGGAATTATCCTCTTTACTCTCCCTTGCTTTCTCAGACTTTTTACTTTTTGTATCAGATGTAGCACTTCCACATCCCATAAGTCCTGTTCCGAGTACAAATACAGTCAATGCCATTGCAATAATTTTATTTTTCATAATAACTCCTTTACTTTAACGCTTTTTTACTCTGCCATTTTATCACACTAAAGCAATCTTGTCAATGCAAAATATCTACATTTGGCAAATACTTTACATACCTATGTTTTTATGGTAACTTTCTCTCAATTCCCCCAATATGTTTTCCAAAGTTTTTTTATACTCTTCTGTCTCACCGTTAAGCAAAGCTTCCTTTGCCTCTTCATACCCGATGCTCTGCATCTGTTGTCTGCCCGCTTCTTTTGATGAAGCAATCTCCGCATTTAACTCCACCAGCAAATCCTCATCCACCCGCATTTTCTTTATCAATTCTTCATAGGCAGAAGAAGGTCCCAGTATGTAAGATGCATAAAGATAACTCTTTAAAGTCTCTCTTGAATGGATACATTCATAGGCTTCATAAAAACATGTCACAGCTTCTTTTATTTGAAACATACGCATGTAGGAGCAACCCATATTATTATAAATACTTCCTACGAAACGACTTTTTTCATCCCCTTCTTTCTTTTTTAGAACCCTTGTATAGGTCTCAATTGCAGTTTGGTATTTTTCATGCAAAAAAAGACAGTCCCCTTTTAATTTTAATCGCATCTGCTTAGACTGTCCCGCAAAAGTAGCAAGTGCCAACTGCAGTTTTCTATATTCCTCGATATTGTAGTAATGTGTTTCTTTTAGGATAGGAATCAACACATCTGCCCAGTTTATCTCATCCTCACTACGCCATTTTTCTAAAAGACTATAAAGCTTTGCGCTTAATTTTGCAGATTGGAACTCTTCTCTTATCCATAGACACAAGTCTTCATTAAAAACGCTTTCATCCAATAGATAAAGATTATTTGCCAAAAAATAGGACAACTCTTCCATAGAATACAAATTTATCCCCACACTTTCAATATAGTAAGGACGTTTCGCCTTTTTCATTTGACACAAAATATATCCGCTCATTTTCCCTCCTATAAATCCAATGTTTCTGTCCAAATTTGACCACTACTTTTAAAGAGTTCCCCAAACCCCATATCTTTTGCTACTATTCGGCATTTTCCCGGTAACTCAAAAGATAAAGACAGGTGGATTTTTGTTGTCTTGTTGGGACGTTTTGGTAAATTTGTTAAAGTTAATGAAAATTTTTTCTCTTCCTGTTCCTTTAAATTTTGCACCAAAAACACAAGTTCCTGTGTATCATCCAACAAAAACTCACATTCCTTTTCTACCTCATACCAGTTGCTTCCGGCACTGACTAAAGGATAATAAGACCTTGCCCCTGCAATCGTCATTTCCATGCCTATATTACTCTTGACAAAATCTTTCCCCTCATAGAGATAGCCTTTTAATTTATGATCTTCCAATTTTTCTTTAATGGCAAGGCATGCTCCCTTGGCAAATAAATTATTTCCGTAGAATACTTTTCTATGATTTTTACAAAGCAACAAAATAGACTTTGCCGCCCAAGTTTGAGAAAAGCCCTCCCCTACAATAAAAACACTGGAATAGAGTTGATTTTGAAAACACTTTCCAATAAATTCATAGAATTGTCCGTCTCTTTTTTCTTTATCCTCACTAAGTTCTAAGACCTCTCCTTGCTTTCTAAGTACCGTCATAGGACGACTTTTGGGGTTTAATGTTAAATCCGCATAAGAAACCACATTTTTTTGAAACTGAAAAAGTGCTACCTTTCGATTCCAAAGTTCGGATCTTTGACACAATGTATGATAATAAAAGCTCTCCTCAAAATCACAGAGTAAAAATTTCCCATTTGCCAACCCCAAACCTTTGCACGTCTCTCTTAGGTGGTTTACCATCTTCTTTTTAAGCTCAGGGCAGGTAATCATAATCCCTCTTAGCTTATCTAAAACTTCCGGAACCCCCAGCATCTCCAACGAAGCCTTTAAATACTGCTCCATTATTTCAAAAACAGGATAGTCCCGACCGTCTAATAGAAGATTTTTACCCTCCTCCATACGAAAGTACAAATCCTTGATAAGATACCAATCATCATTCTCCTCTAATTTTTGAGCTTCTTCTCCTACCTTCCACAAATCCTCTTCTTTCTTTTTTGCTAATACGGTAGGAAATTCATATTCGCTGCTTCCCGCTTTTACAACAAGTGAAATCGCATCTTGCATTTTTCGATCATAATAACAAATTTGACTTTTGTCCGGGCGAAACTCAAAACCTATTAAAATATTTCTCACTTCATTCATCCTTTTCGCCTCCCATCATCAAAAACCATTTCTTAGATACTGCTTCATATCGAAAATAGCGATACAATTGTTGCTCTAATTGCTTCCACTGTCCCTTTTCATAACTATCTAACATAGTGTTAATCTGCTCAAATTTACTAAAACCCTCACCTTTTATTTCCCTTGCCACTAGTTTTTTTTCTTTTGTTTTTATCAATTTTCCATCATGCTCTATAGTAAAGTAATAGTTCAATTCTTCCCCATAAAGCAAAATAAATTCCTTGGAAAACAAACCTAAATAGGAATTTTTCAAAGGTTCTGACATAAAAACATTCCCTTCTTTATTCCCTTTCTCCAAAGTATAATACAAAGTGACCCTGTCTTTTTGAAATGCCCTTTGTTCCACGAAAGTCTTATCCTCCAATTGATAACCTTCTAAAATCTCCTTGGGAAGTTTTTGATAGAGCGAAAGGCGGATTCCTTCTTTTTGCAATTTTTCAAGAATTTCTTTAGCATAGACTTTTTCTATTTCTAAAAGTTTCTCTTGTTTTTCTTCTCCATAATATTTTAAAAGAGCTATTTTTGTGATTTTATTAATTTGTGCCCCTCTGGCATAGACTCTTCCTATATATTCCCCCAAAAATGCAGGCAA
Organism: Lachnospiraceae bacterium; assembly: GCA_036570305.1. GTDB lineage: Bacteria > Bacillota > Clostridia > Lachnospirales > Lachnospiraceae > JAQVHQ01. The sequence continues at coordinate 9,021 of DATCYL010000174.1, read as the reverse complement.
AATATAATCCTCCAAAAAATAACTATAGGAAACAAAAGACAAATAAGCCATAATAATGGTCTCGCTTCCCCCTTGATAGAGATAAGCCTTAAAAATCTCTTCCTCTTTTGCGGGATGTTTTCTTGTAAACATAGAACGAAGTAAAATTCTCTTTGTCATGGAAAAATCTTCTATTCCGAATTTTTGAGCGCTCTCCCAAATTCGGCACATCTCTTTTACCTGCCCCTTAAAATATCGAACCAAATAAGTCAGCATAACCTCATCGTATTTTCCCCTACGATAAATAAAGTGTGTCATATACAAAAGCTCCTCATCCAAAGCAAAATCTAACTTTGTAATGATTCTACTACATAAACGCAAAAGTTTATCTATAGCAACTGACTCATAACCATAGGTTGTAGCAAGATCAAAAGCCTGCCCATATTTGGCACTGGAAATTAAAATTTCCAACAAAAGCGCCTTATTGGTATCTTTATAGTCCTCCATTTTAATTTGTTTTAAATAGTCATTTAAAGATTCGTCCTCACTATGTTTTACATAATAGTTTAACAAACGTTCTTTAACAGACTCTTTATACTCTTCCACAAAAGCATGGCTATCCAAAACTTTTTGGAAGGATGTGATACTTTCCCTCGTAACCTGCCCCGGGTACTCCCCATCTTCACAAACGGCCAGTAAAAATCCCGCAGCCCTTACACCTAACCTTTGACACTGAAGCATGATTTGACTTCCATCAAAAAGTTTTTGCAAATTGTAGGCAATTCCATAACTATAACGGTTTTTATCTTCATCTTGAAAAAGAATAGTCGCATTCTTTGTGTAAATAAGAATATAGGCAACTCCGTCCACACATTCAAATTCCTGTTCTTTTACAAACTGTTCATGGCGAACAATAACACTTTTTATTCTCTTATCCTCACAATACAAACGGTAAGCAAATAAAACCTTGGAAATATCCTCTCCCATATTTCTATCAACTACTTTTTGAATAAAGTTTTGATACAGAATTGCATAATTTTGATTTAAACGCCCTCCTGCCAACTTTTTTATGGCAAATCTTCGCATTTGCTCCTGATACTGCTCATAAGTCTCCTCGTCAAGATTTTTATTGGCAATAATATTAGCATAGAGATAGGCTTTCTTTTTATCACTCAACAAATTTCCATAAGAAAAATAATGGCGGATGCGAATCGGAAGTTGTTTTTGATAATTTTCCTCTACCGTTTCCATATAACATTCATAAAGCTTTGGAATTTTTAATTCCCTCTCCACTGCTTTGGAATACCACTTAAAATATTCCTCTCTTAAAGGGTCTCCCCTCATAATAACTTTACAAATCGCCTCCAAAATTTCATCTGCCGGAAATTTTCTATAGCTTTCCACTAAAATTTTATAGGTGATTTTGTCAAAACTTTTCTCATAATTCGCGAGATTTGCTACTCTCAAAGCCACTTTTAAAGTCATCTGTTTATATTTTATGGCAAATAATAATACCTGCTTAAAAAAGGAGCTCATCTTATTTAACTTTGTAATTTCCTCTTGAATCACTTGATAAGCCTCATAATAGACAAATGGACTCCTTGCCCCTTGCTCAAATTGCTTCTCCAACAAAAATAGTTTTTTTGCCGGTGAGTAAGAAAGATTTTCGCTGGCTTTTATATACATCCACAAAATCCAAAAGTTTTTCGGCTGTCTCTCCGCCATATCTCCTAATCTGGCTGGAATAGAGCCTTTTTCGGCAGAAAGGACACCACTTATATACCCTACATACAAATAAAAGGCAGCCAGTTCCCACTCTCCATCTGTAAATACTCTTTTAGAAAATCTTTTAATGATTTGGGTGCATTCCTCCCGCATTCCTCTAATGTAGTAAACATATGCCTCATAGAGTAGCAATGTATCAAAGAAAAGTCCCTTCTCTTTCATTTCTTCTAATTTTTCCAGAGTTTTTTGTGACCACTCAGCTACTTTTTCAGGATGCAAAAGGTAGGACAAAAATCCCTCTGCCAAATCGAACTTATTGTGACGGTCAATCAAATCCATATTTACTCTGGCCTTTTCTTCCAAAGATGCCATAATCATAAAGCTAAGAGTTTGATCCGGTGTTTTTATAATAATTCTCCCATATTTTTTACCCCGAGAAAGCCTCTCTTTTTTTATGATATATTCTAAACCGTAAACGCTTCCTATAAAGTCCTCACAACCAACCTGCCTTTTTTCAACGACAATAAAGTCTCCTTCCACCAAAATATCTGCCTTAAAATAGCCCCAATTTTCTTTGTGCAATTTAAGTATATTTTTTGTAGAAAATCCCACCCCATAAAAAGACTTCTTATCATCTTCCAAATGAATTTTTACCCGTTCTTTCTTTTGGCTTGTCACCAGAAATTCTTCCATATTTTGCCTGGAGGCATAGTTTCCTGATAAAGATTCATATAACCCCAAATACTGACGATCGCTTCCTCCAAAAAGGCTTTTTGAAAATCCTTTCTCAAAAAACTGATAAGCCTCTTCATAATTTTTCTTAGCCCGGACAACAAATTCATCCAAATTTAAAAAATCCCCTGAATTTTTTCCCCTTCCTTCTCCGATAATTTCCAGAGAAAAGGGAATTGTATATTCACCTAAATTCGCCGATATGGTAAGTTCTCCCTCTACCCTATCCCCCTCTATAAGTCCACTTGTTTCAAATCCATAAGGAATTTTAATGATTTCCCCATAAAATATATCTCTTCCCAGGACAAGCCGGCGGTGATTACCATATAAACTCCCCCTTATTTTACTCCCGTCTGAAGCTTTTAAGGTCAATTCTCCCCTAAATTGCTCTCTTTTCGTCTGTCTGACGATAATCTTATCTTCCGACACAAGCAAGCTGGGCACGTCATATTCGTAAGTCTCCTCCAACAGTTGTTCTATTCTCTTTCTCAATTATATTCACCCGCTCCTTTATTATTTATACTCTTCCCGATATTTCTTACCTTGACTAATCACTGTATCTCATTATAATAAAACTAACTTTTATCTAAAGCAAAATTTCACAAAATCGCTTTCTTGAGATTCTATAATTTAGTATACAACACTTAAAAATGAACTGCAAGAAAGCCCATAGTACAAAGAAAGGGAATTTTATGTTAAAACACAAGGACCATTTTCATGGCAGTGATCTTGAAAAAATAGAACAAATTTATGGAATTAAAAAAGAATCTATTATCAGCTTTAGTTCCAATGTAAATCCTCTCGGTATTTCTGATTACCTAAAGCAGACTCTGGGAAAAGAATTGGATAAAATCACATCCTATCCGGATCGAAAATACACTGCATTAAGAGAAAGTATAGGCCGCTATGTCTGTGCTCCCCCTGAACATATCATTGTAGGAAACGGTTCCACCGAGCTGATTTCTCTTTTTATACAGGAGCACAATGTTAAAAAAGCTTTAATTTTAGGACCTACTTACTCCGAGTATGAAAGAGAAGTTGGATTAGATGGCGGAATCTCCTTGTACTATCCACTAAAAGAGGAGGATAACTTCACTATTAATATGCAGGATTTTATCAGTCATCTTGACTCCTCCATTGATCTATTGATTTTGTGTAACCCCAATAATCCCACCTCCGGCGCCATTAACAAAAAAGACATGAGAAAAATATTAAGCCTTTGCATGGAGACTAATACCTTTGTTTTGGTCGATGAAACTTATGTGGAATTTTCTCCTAATCCCAAAGATATCAGTGCTATTTCTCTAACCAACAGCTATAGCAATCTTGCCGTATTAAGAGGCACCTCCAAATTTTTTGCGGCTCCCGGACTGCGCCTTGGTTATGCCGTAACCGGAAACGAGGAGCTTAAAAGGCGTATCCTTACCAAACAAAATCCTTGGGCGATTAATACTTTAGCAGAAATTGCAGGACGGATTATGTTTGAAGATAAAGATTATCAGCAAAAAACTTATGAGTTTATCTCTCACGAAAAAGAGCGTCTTGCAAAAAAATTAGCAGACATCCCCCACTTGAAAGTATATCCTTCTGCTGCCAATTTCTTCCTTTGTCGTATTAAAAAACCTTCCCTAAGCGCAAGCGATATTTTTGATGCCTGCATTCGGGAAGGTCTTATGATTCGAAACTGTGCTTCTTTTCCATTTTTAGACGAGTCCTATTTCCGCTTTTGCATTATGAAAAAAGACGATAATGACCATCTATTATCTATTTTAAAAAACTTACTATCTTAAAACTCATTTTAAGAATTTTTCTTTTATAATACCGTTTCTATATGCCCAGAGGAGCTCTTTAAGCTCCTCTATTCTTATTTTGAGCATTTTTCCTGTATCTGTGTCTCCTACCAAAAGGCGCCTTTTAAAATTTTCCACCATGATTTGCCGGGAATGAATATCCGTTTCTTCTACAATCGCCTGCTCCGCAGAGGAAAAAGGATCGTGGGCAACCAAGCGTAATCCCTCCGAGTTATAAATTAAAGTATAACCTGCAATTCCGGTCTGTCCCTGATAAGCTTTGGAAAATCCTCCATCAATAACCAATACCTTTCCATTACACTTACAAGGGCTCTCCCCATCCTTTTGTAGCACCGGAACATGTCCGTTAATAATGTAGCTTTTTTCTCTAGAAAGTCCAAATTCACATAAAATCCTATCCACTATCTCCTCATTATCCAAGTAGCGATAATAGGGATTTTTCACTTCCTTATGCAACTTTTTATCTTCGATAAAATATCTCTCAAAAGTTGCCATTTTTGCCTTACCGAAAATAGGAGAGTTTTTTCCTGCCCACAGATACCAAAGGACATCCATACCCTTTTTTCTCTCCTCTTTATCCAAAGAAAAGAAAGCCTGACGAACATAAGTTTCAAAAGCATCACACAAAGCTTTTCCCCGATAACTTTTTCCATAAAGACTTACCTCTTTTAAACTTCCATCTTCCTCTAGCGGGATACATCCGTGATATAAAAGATTGCCGTTATGTACCTTATATAGTCCTCCTTTATGAAGAAGAAGACTTACATGTTTCTGAAGACGGGCACATTGTAAAAAGGCACTTTTTAATCTTTCCATGACCTCCGCTTCCTCCCAGGTAAGTTGATAGGGATCTTCTGGATCAATTGTAGGAAAATGATTGTCGCGCAAGTTATACTCTTCCCCTTCAATGGTCAATATCCCCTTTTGATAATCAATTTTATCCAACAAAAGTCTGGATTCCATGCCAAACTCTTTACGCTTTTGTATAAGCTGTCCCTCCAGCTTAAACTGAATTATAGAAATTGCTTTGTGCATCTTTACATTCCATTCCGCCTCCTGCAAAGACAGATGATTAGCCCCCTTAGTAAAAAAACACTTACAAGGGTCATCCTGATAGGTTTTTAGCGCAAAGGTAGCAAAGGGAAGAAGATTGATGCCATAGCCATCCTCCAACATATCCAAATTCCCATAACGGGCACAAATTCTTACTACCGTAGCAATGCAGGCAAGTTGTCCTGCTGCCGCCCCCATCCATAAGATATCATGGTTTCCCCATTGAATGTCCATGGAATGGTAGTCGGAAAGTTTATCCATAATCGCCGGACTTCCACTCCCCCTATCATAAATGTCCCCCACTATATGCAAGTGGTCAACAACCAACCTTTGAATCAATTCACTTAGAGCAACAATGAATTCTTCAGCTCTGCCTATATCCAAAATTGTTTGTACGATTGATTCATAATAAGCTCCCTTATCATCAACCTCCATCTTTTCTGTAATTAATTCCTCAATAACATAGGCAAAATCTTTAGGCAGAGCTTTTCTTACTTTAGATCGAGTATATTTGGAAGTCACACGCTTACACACTTCTATTAGGCGATATAGGGAAATCTTATACCAATCTTCCATATTTTCTTCTGTCTTCTTAACCAAATGCATTTTTTCTTTTGGATAATAAATAAGGGTTGCTAAGGACTTTTTATCTGCTTCACCCAAAGTATGACCAAACACATCATTAATTTTCTTTTTCACCGATCCCGAGCCGTTTTTTAAAACATGAGAAAAAGCCTCATACTCCCCATGAATATCCGTTATAAAATGCTCCGTTCCTTTCGGAAGATTTAAAATAGATTGCAAATTAATAATTTCTGTAGATGCTTTGGCAATCGTCGGAAACAACTCCGATAGCAGCTCCAAATAATGTAGTTTCTCTTCTCTTTCATGATCTAATAAGTCTTTTTCCATATGCCTTTATCCTCTTTTACTTTCCCTTACTGCGTCTTCGTTTTATTGAAAATCAAACAAAGAAATCTGATTGGATTCCGGAATTTCTCCAAAAAGCCCTAAATCACTCATTAATTCTACTACTGTTTTACTTACCTTTGTTCTTGTTCTAAAGTCATCTTTAGAAATAAAAGGACCCTTCTTTGCCTCTGCCTCTACAGCATCTGCCGCCTTATCACCCAATCCCTCTACTGAATCAATGGAAGGCATGATTTTACCGTCTATCACCTGAAAATGATGTGCTTTTGCCTTATAGATATCCAAAGGCCAAAAGCTAAATCCTCTCGCATACATTTCCTGAACAATTCTCATATCTTTATACTGATCTTCCTCTTTATTGCTGGCAGCATCCCCCTTTGCCTTAATCTGCTGCATATGAAATTCCACCCTGTCTTTTCCAAGACACATCAACTCATAGGAAAAGGCATTGGCTCGAATACTGAAATAAGCTGCATAGTAAGCTTGAGGATGGAAAATTTTAAAGTAAGCAATTCTCCATGCCATCATAACATAGGCAGCTGCATGAGCTTTAGGAAACATATATTTGATTTTTTTACAAGACCAGATATACCAATCCGGAACCTGATGTTTTACCATCTCTGCTTCCCATTCCTTGCTAAGTCCCTTTCCCTTTCGTACAGACTCCATGATTTTAAAGGACATAGCAGCATCCACTCCCATATTAATCAGATAAATCATAATATCATCACGAGTACAAATTGCTGTGGCAATTGTTGCTTTCCCTTCATTAATCAATGTTTGAGCATTACCAAGCCAAACGTCGGTCCCATGAGAAAGACCTGCAATACGTACCAAATCGGAAAAGGCTTGAGGATTTGTATCTATTAACATCTGCATGGCAAAATCAGTTCCAAATTCCGGAATTCCAAGACAGCCAAGTTTACAGCCTCCAATATCCTCCGGCGAGATTTTTAGAGCCTTCGTTCCTGCAAACAAAGACATGACCTCTTTATTATCTAAGGGAATTGTCTTTGCATCGATCCCCGTCAAATCTTCAAGCATACGAATCATAGTCGGATCGTCGTGTCCCAGGATATCAAGCTTTAACAAATTCCCATCAATAGAATGGTAATCAAAATGTGTTGTAATAATATCTGAGTTCATATCATTGGCAGGGTGTTGTACCGGGGTAAACATATTAATATTTTCGCCCAAAGGCAATACAATAATACCACCCGGATGTTGCCCCGTGGAACGACGAATTCCGGTACATCCTTGTAAAATTCTCTCAATTTCACAGCTTCTTTTCATGATGCCATTTTCTTCATAATACTTTTTCACGTATCCGTATGCTGTTTTATCCGCCAATGTTCCTATGGTTCCTGCCTTAAAGGTCTGTCCCTCTCCAAAAATAACTTCCGTATACTTGTGAGCTTTTGCCTGATAGTCTCCCGAAAAGTTAAGGTCAATATCCGGTTCTTTATCCCCCTCAAACCCTAAAAAGGTCTCAAAAGGAATATCAAATCCTTCCTTATTTAATTTTTTTCCACACACCGGGCAGTCTTTATCAGGCATATCACAGCCGGCACTTCCCGAATAAGCTCTAACCTCGTCCGATTCAAAATCACTATAATGACAATTGGGGCAAATATAATGGGGACTTAAGGGATTTACCTCTGTAATACCGGCCATGGTTGCTGCCAAAGAAGAGCCTACAGAGCCTCTAGAACCCACCAGATAGCCATCTTCATTGGATTTCCATACTAATTTTTGGGCAATAATATACATAACGGCATAACCGTTTGAAATAATGGAATTTAACTCCCTCTCCAAGCGCTGCTCCACTTGTATAGGCAGATTTTCCCCATAAATTTCTTTGGCTTTCGTATAACAAATATCCCTCAAGTTTTGATCCGAATTTTCAATGACCGGAGGAAATTTATCAGGATGTATGGGAGAAATTTTCTCACACATATCCGCTATCTTGTTGGTATTTGTTATGACCACTTCTCTGGCCTTTTCGTAACCTAAATAAGAAAATTCCTCCAACATCTCCTCTGTTGTTCTCAAATATAAAGGTGGCTGGGAATCTGCATCATCAAATCCTTTCCCCTTCATAATAATGCGCCTGTAAATCTCATCTTCAGGATTTAAAAAATGCACATCACAAGTCGCCACTACCGGTTTATGAAACTCCTCACCCAGTTTTACAATCTTTTTATTAATGTTTTGTAAATCCTCTTTCGTGTGGACCAAACCGTCTTCTTTAGCCAACATAAACAAATTATTAGCAATGGGCTGAATCTCTAAATAATCATAAAATCTTACCAAGCGGGCAATCTCTGTGTCGGAACGCCCATTTAAGATTGCCTGATAAAGTTCCCCCGCCTCACAGGCAGAGCCAATAATCAAACCTTCTTTATACTTTAAATACAGACTTTTTGGAATCTTTGGTTGACGATTAAAATAAGTTAAATGTGACTCGGAAACCAAAGTATAAAGATTAATTCTTCCTATTTCATTGGTTGCTAAAATAATTGCATGATTTGCTCTGGTTTTTCTTATGGTATTTACAGAAGACGCTGCCTTTTGATTAAGTTCATCCAAAGAATAAATTTCTCGTTCTTTTAGCATTTCTATAAATTTTACAAATATCTGTGCTGTACATTCTGCATCATCCACAGCCCTATGGTGGTTCTCCAGAGGAATGTTTAGAACTTTTGCCACATTATTTAAACGGTATTTACTGATATTAGGTAACAAATATCGGGCAAGGCCTACCGTATCCACAGAGGCGTAATCAAAGGGT
>DATCYL010000173.1:0-9429 GCA_036570305.1 Lachnospiraceae bacterium | reverse complement strand
TAGCCCCAAAAAGGGTACCCGATGCAAACACACCGGATACCCTTTTTCTTTTATAGAAGAGCTCAATCATATAAGCTGCTAATTGCTATAAACTTCCTATTTAATTTTCAATCCACAAGATAGATATGCTCAATCTCTAATTAGAAGTTAATATCTTCTCCATAGTAGCAAGCTTTTAATAAACCTTCCATCTCTTCCTGACTTGGGATTCTTGGATTAGAACCTGTACAAGCATCTCCAATAGCAAGTTCTGCTACCTGTGGTAATTTGTCCATAAATTCTTTCTCATCAATGATTCCACCCTCGTAATCTTTGATTGCATCCGGAATTTCAAGAGAAGCATTCATTTTCTTTAATTCTTTAACTAAAGCATCTACATAACCCTCTGTAGAATCTGCTGTTAAACCGATAAATTTAGCAATATCTTCGTAACGCTTAGCTGCTGTAGCGTCTTTCGCATTAAACTGAATAACACGTGGAAGGTACATTGCATTTGCACAACCATGTACAATATGTCCGCCTGAATAAGCAGCACCTGTCTTATGTGCCATAGAGTGAACGATTCCGAGAAGTGCATTAGAAAATGCCATTCCTGCCAAGCACTGTGCATCATGCATTCTTGCTCTTGCGTCCATATCTCCATCGAAAGATTTCTTTAAATCTTCATGAATCATTTTAATTGCATGTAAAGCTAATCCATCAGTATAGTTGCAGTTTAAAGTAGATACATAGGCTTCTACCGCATGAGTCATAGCATCCATTCCTGTATGTGCAACTAATTTCTTAGGCATTGTTTCTGCTAAATTAGGATCTACAATAGCAACATCCGGTGTGATATTAAAGTCTGCCATCGGATATTTAATTCCCTTAGCATAGTCTGTGATAACAGCAAAAGCTGTAACTTCTGTAGCTGTTCCTGATGTAGACGGAATTGCACAGAATTTTGCTTTCTGACGAAGTGTTGGGAAGTTAAATGGAATAATTAAATCCTCAAATGTTACTTCCGGATACTCATAAAATGCCCACATAGCCTTTGCAGCATCGATTGGAGAACCTCCACCCATAGCTACAATCCAATCAGGCTCAAATTCCTGCATAGCTTTTGCTCCGCGCATTACGGTCTCTACGCTTGGATCCGGCTCAACATTTTCAAACAGACAGACTTCCATTCCTGCTTCCTTTAAATTATTTACAACTTTATCAAGGAAACCGAAGCGTTTCATGGAACCTCCACCTACAACTACGATTGCTTTTTTTCCTTTAAAATTTTTCAACTCATCAACTGAGCCTTTTCCGTGATATAGGTCACGTGGTAATGTAAATCTTCCCATCTTTTTTTCCTCCGTTTTGTTATTATTTTAACAATTGTTAATAGTATACCACTTTTTGACAAATTTTCAAGTCTATTTGCAGAAGTTTATAGGTTTTTTTGTGTTTTTTCACAAACAATTTCATCAATATTAGGACTTCAGTCCCAAAACAACCGGTAATTGTCTTTCTTATTTATATTTTCTATTTCATTTCTCTGTTTTTTGATTTTTCCTGTCACTATAGTAGGATTTTATTCACTTCTTTTTAGACTCTTTTTCTGTGAAAATACATTTCAAAAACTTTTCGCTTTATTACTTATATAATAAAGAAGGTATTTTCACAGAAGCCTCTATCATAAGCCGTCAGGCAAGCCCTAACACATTTCTCTCCCATACTTTCAAGTATTACGTCCATATCAAGTCGCTCTACCGGACTATCTATTTTCAATTCTCTTTCTTTTCTGAAAAAATCTTTATCTTTTATGAATATATCGTATCTTTTATCTTTCCACTTATCATTGTGCACAATTTGACTTCTTTTAATCCGACTATTTTTGTCTGATTTATGCATTGTTATTTATCTCTAATTAGAGTATTATTTGTTCATAAGCAAGGGCAAATACGATGTAGAAAGGAGAATTCACTGATGCAAAGTCAAGCACCTAAAATCGTCATCGGACTTTATCGGGCTGTCAATCATATTGAACGGCAAACCGCCAAGATTTATGCAAAATACGGATTAACTACCGGTCAATTTGCTGTTTTAGAAGTTCTCTACCATAAGGGAGATTTAACTGTCGGTCAGGTACAAGAAAAAATTTTAAGCTCCAGCGGTACTATCCCGGTAATTACCAGACACTTAGAAGAAAGAGGCTTTATTGAAAAGCTTTCAGATCCTAATGATAAAAGAAAAAACATTCTACATCTTACCTCTAAGGGATTAGACTTGATTAAAAATGTCTATCCTGAAAATGAAAAAGAACTGATAAAACTGATGCAGTGTTGGTCTTTAGAAGAGCAAAAACTACTGCAAACTTTATTGAAAAAATATGGAGATAATATACTATGAAAAGACAAATAGTAAGTACAATCACAGGCTATCCCACAAAGGACGGTGCAGGAGTCTCCCTGGTGCGTGTCCTTGGAAATACAAGTGCTAAAGATTATGATCCCATCTTAATGTTGGATTCTTTTGATAGCACCAATCCGGCGGACTATATTGCCGGTTTTCCACTCCACCCCCACCGTGGCATTGAAACTATCAGTTACATATATCGGGGAGCCATGCAACACAAAGACAGCCTTGGAAATGAAGATACCATTTCTGATGGAGAAGTTCAGTGGATGACCGCAGGTTCCGGTATTCTTCACGAAGAAAAGCTCCCTGCTTCCCCTCATCTTTTAGGTGTTCAACTTTGGTTGAACTTGCCTGCGAAGGATAAGATGGTTTCTCCTAATTATCATGCGATAAAAAAAGAAGATATTAAAGAGATTCCTTTTGAAGGGGGCTATCTACGACTCCTTGCCGGAAACTACAAAGAAAACAAGGGCTATCAAAGTCAATATTTACCTGTAGATTATTATGATATTCACCTAAAATCCGGAAACAAATTTTATTTAGAAACCGCTCCTGATAAAACTGCATTTATTTTTACTCTGTCCGGTCACATTAAAGTAGATGGACGAGTAATTCAAGAAAAGACTGCTGCTCTTTTATCTGCCGGTGACAGCCTATCGCTTGAAGCAAGCGCTAAAGATGCTCAGGTATTATTTTTTAGTTCTGAGCAATTAAATGAATCTATTTCCTGGGGCGGTCCTATTGTCATGAATACACAAGACGAATTAAGAGAAGCTTTTAGAGAACTGGAAAACGGAACATTTTTAAAGGAACAAGCCCATTATGAGGCATAAATAAATTTTATAAAAAGTCTAAGGAGGACAAAAACATGAGCATTATTAATGGATTAAAAGAAAGAAGAACCTATTACAACATTAACAAATCACTTCCGGTGTCTGAGGAGGTTTTAGTAAAAACAATCGAAGACGTAACAGAACTTGTACCGGATGCTTTTAACATGAAAAGTTCTCGTATTGTAGTTGCTTTAGGAGAAAAACAAGACCAGCTTTGGGATGCCATCTTTGATGCGTTTGGCGGTCAAGTTGCCAGAGAAAAGATTGACAGCTTTAAAGCAGGTGCCGGAACAGTACTATATTTTATTGACAACGATACTGTAGCAAAACTTCAGGAACAGTTCGCCCTATATGCCGATAACTTCCCCGTTTGGGCAAATCAGGCAAGCGGTATGTTACAAATCAGTGTATGGACAGCACTTAGAGAGCTAGGTGTCGGTGCTTCCTTACAGCATTACAATCCTGTAATTAATGAAGCAGTTGCAAAACTGTTTGATATTCCAAAAAATTATTCCCTAGTTGCCCAGATGCCATTTGGAGGAATCGTATCCTCTCCGGATGCCAAGGAAAAAGAAGACATTAAAAAACGTGTTCGCCTGGTAAAATAATCTCTTATTTTAGAAAAAACTGTCGTATTCATGCACATCTAAAAAGTACTTAAATACGACAGTTTTTTATATCATTTTAAATTACTTTTATACCTTTCCAATAAAGCGGGCGTACCACTACTGCTTCGGACGGTAATGTGACATCCTTTAATGCCCATTTTAGGTATTCATCAAAACCTGTTCTATCAACAATATAGCCGATATGCTCTTTCCCTAAGGGAGCATTAGGGTCTATGTATTCTTTTACATAATCATAGGTGTTTTTAATGATTTTTATAATACTTTCCTCATCTACCCACTTAATAAAGTCTTCTCCCATTCTTGGATTTTTCTTTCCTGTTCTTCCAAATAAGGTCAGCTTATAGTATTTTTTCTCACTTCTTGTCCAAGCATAGTTGGGACAGGCATTTACACACTCTCCACAACCAATGCACTTTTCATGATCTCTTTGAGGTCTGAAATTGACCATAGTTAAAGCCTTTACTGATTTTTTACGACAATTTTTCTCACAAGCCCCACAACTTATACAACGTTCTGCCTCAAACTGTGGCTCTGTCATCCCTATAATTCCAAAGTCATGCATACGCACCTTGCAACAGTCATTGGAGCACCCTGTAAAAGCCACCTTAAAATGTAAATCATTGGGGAAAATTTCTTTTTCTACTCTTCTGGCAAAAGCAGTTGTGTCATAACAGCCATAAGGACAAATCGAATTTCCTACGCATGCCATAATATTTCTTGTCCCGGAAGCACTGTAGCCCTCTCCTTTTTGAGGCTGATTAATTCCCAATCCATCTATTACCGGCTGTAAAAGTGCATTTACCTCCGGCATTTTCTCATAAGGGATTCCAGGAATTTCAAATCCTTGTCGAATTGTTAAGTGAACGGTTCCATTCCCATAAGTTTCTGCAATCTTTTGGATATCCGCCAAATATTTCGCATCCATACGACCTCCAGGAACTCTGATGCGGGAAGCAGAAAGCCCTCTTTCTTTGGTTACCCGGAATGCATTTTTCTTTAATACTTTTGTATTTACATCCATAAATTTCTCCTAATCTATTAGATTTTTTCCTTGTACATAATTAAAGACCGGACCGTCTAAGCATACGTAAGTACTTCCTATACGACAATGTCCACATTTTCCCAAACCACAACACATCTTTCTCTCATGAGAAATCCAAATATTTTCTTCCAAAAATCCCTTCTCTAAAAGTGCTGCCACTGAAAAGCGCATCATTGCCGGCGGTCCCACAACGACTGCCTGTGCACTTTTTATATCTTCGATTTGCAAGCCGGGAATATATTTGGTCACCAATCCTATCTTGTAAAGAGCGCTTTCCTCTCCACTATCTAAGGTCAATGTCACATCCATTGTTTGGCGCCAACGCTTATAGTCTTCCTTAAATAAAATATCCTTCTCGGACTTAAATCCTGTGATAATCTGCATGGATTTTCTCTCCTGTGCATGCTCCGAAAAATAATCGATCAAGCCTCTGACAGGGGATACTCCTGTTCCTCCTGCAACTACCACCAATTCCTTATTTTTATAAACACTAACATCAAATCCATTTCCATAAGGTCCTCTAAGTAAAAGTCTATCTCCTACATAACGCTCAAAGACCTCTTTGGTTACACGACCAACCCGGCGAATCGTCAAATCCACACTCCCTTTCGCTATTCCACTTACAGAAATTGGCGCCTCGCCATACTTGGGAATCGATACCTCAAAAAACTGTCCCGGCAAAACATTCCCCTCATATGCCATACGAAATGTATATTCAATTTCCGTATGCTTAATCACTTCTAAAATCTCAGAAGAAAAAGGAATATAATCGTTTCTAGTCATTTTTCGTCACCTCCTCCATACCTGTCTCTAATTTATTTAAACATGCTGAATAAGAAATATACTCAGGACAAATATCATCACAGCGCCCACATCCCACACACATGTTATAGCCCTTTCTCTCCTTGAAATTTAAAGATTTATGCAACACTTTAAAGCGCATGCGGTCTCCATTTTTCATACGATATTGTCCGCCTCCTGCTACATCCGTATAGCCATCCACCATACAAGATGCCATTACACGCCTTCTCTCTCCTGATTTTCCGTTGTCTGTATAAAAAATATCCTGCATAGAAAAACAAGTACAGGTAGGACAGACAAAATTACAACGTCCACAGGCAATACATCGGCTGTCATACTCTCGCCAAATACTGCTTTTCATTACTTCATTTGACAGATTTTCAGGAATAGACACCAATATCTTATTTTCCTTTACATAACTTGGCTTTACTTGACACTCTGTTTGAGTCTGCTCCTTTAAAAGAGCTTCTAATTCTTTCCATTTGCAGTCCATCAGATAAGACCCATCTATTAAGTCAATACTAGCATCATAATTATCTGCTCTATTGCTTCCCATGCTCACACAAAAACAGGAGTCAAAGCTCTTTTCGCACCCCATTAAAATAAACTTTATCTTGTCTCTTATTCTTTTATAGTAAAAATCTTCCGGCCCATTATGTAGGTACATATCATCCAAACGCCTAACTGCATGTAAATCACAACTTCTTAGAAAAACAAGAGCTCCTTTTTTAGGACCATCCGCCACTTTCATATCCTCTTCATTAAAATAAAATAAGGTCTGACAAATGGGGGTTAAAATCTCTTTAAAAGAATAAGAAGACTTCTCGTCAAATACAATCTCCCCTACACTGTGAATCTTATCGTAACGAATACAGTCCGTGTCGGAAAATCTCCCTTTTCCTACAAATTTTTTAGGGGCATAGATATCATACTCTTTTCCCAAAATAGAAAATACTTTATCCAGACCTCCTGCACTTATACTTACTCCCATCTTAATCCTCCTTTTTTAAGGTAGCGGCCAAATAAGGTAATGCAAGAAAAACAATACCGCCAACCATATTTCCTAAAGTCACTACTACAATATTATAGAAATAGCCCCACACACTTAATGCAAGCTGTCCCGGTTGCATTATCGCCACAGATAAGAGAGTCATATTAGCAATACTATGTTCAAAGCCACTTGTAATAAAAGCAAAAAGGCACCAGAAAATCATAATTAATTTTCCACTTTCACTCTTTAGCTTAAATCCTGACCACACCGCCAGACAAACTAACATATTACAAAGAATAGCCCTTGCAAAAAGTGCCATAAAGGGAATGCTTGCTTTTGCCACCGCTGATTTGCTGATAAATTCTGCAATTTCCGGTGTTTGAAGTTGAGTCAGGCTATAAAGTGCTGCCAGTAAAAGGCCTCCCAGCCAGTTTCCTATATAACAAACCAGCCATAATTTTACTACATCTGCCAGGCTTACCTTTTTTGTAAATAATCCTGCCGCCATAATAAAATTATTTCCTGTAAATAATTCTGCTCCGGCTAAGACTACCAAACTAAGCGCTATACCAAAGGACAGCCCCATCACAATCCTTGTATAAGGCGCTCCGGCTAAGAGCCCTCCGCCTGTAAAAATAAGCAAAGTTCCAAAGCCTATGTACATTCCTGCCAAGACAGATAAAAGCAAATATCCCCATGGGTTTTTCTTCAAAAAAAGA
Source organism: Lachnospiraceae bacterium (assembly GCA_036570305.1). Lineage (GTDB taxonomy): Bacteria > Bacillota > Clostridia > Lachnospirales > Lachnospiraceae > JAQVHQ01. The sequence goes on along the minus strand of DATCYL010000173.1, from coordinate 2,026 downwards.
ATTTTATTTTTCGCTGCACCGGCTACCAATTCATACTCTTCTTTAAACATAGTTTTCTCCTTATTGTTATTTTTTTAACACTTTAACACATCTGTTCTTACTTTTCCGTGATAAATCTCACAGTTAGTTTTAACTATATAAAAAAGTGTATGAAATACCGAAAAGTTTTTCATACACCTTTTTAACTCTTTGTTTTATAAAGTTTTGTATCCGATTTACACTTCTTTATTTTCCATTTTGGAATGATAATCCTTAAGTCTTTCTAAATCACTGACAATAAACCTATTTCTCTTTATTGCTATCAGATTTTCTTTACAAAGCTTCTTAACAAGCCTTGAAACTGTTTCTCTTTTTGCACCTACCATATCTGCTAATAAAGTAATGGATAAATCAAAGTCAATTTCCATCCCTCTATTACACTCTTTTCCAAAATCACGACCTAATTTCCATAATCTGGATGCAATTTGTCTCTCTAAAATCATAGCATTGGATGTATTGCTTAGCTGGTGATAAACTCTTCTTGTCTTTTTTGCCATTGACTTTAATATCCATTCTGTCAGGATATAATCTTTTGACAAAAGTTCCAGCATTACATTTCTGGGAATGCATAAAAATCTGCTTTTTTTCAAAGTTTGGGCACTAACTGTAGCAATCGAGTTTTCTACAATGACTTCATTTAACATCTCTCCCTCTCCTAAAATAAAAATAACCTTTCTATCATGGTTTCTATTCATCTTAGATAAAGTGACATTCCCATCAAGCAATACATAAAAGAAATCTACCTTTTCTCTCTCCCTAAAAATAATCTCCCCCTTTCCATAAGTTTTTATAATTGTACTTTCCCCTAACCTTTGCTTTGTATCTTCTTTTATCTGCAAGAAGCAGTCCCATTTTAGAAATTCTTTTCCAAGCATTGTATTTTCCCTCACTATTGACATAGTTTTCTGTTTTATATTACTTTAAGAGTTTTGTATATTCTTGACTTTAAAAAACTTCTGTAGCCTTTGTCCACCAAATAACAATTTAATTATATCAAATTTGTAGGTTCTCAGATAGTCACCTGAGAAAATATTATCTCTTTATCGGTCTTTTGGGACTATATAGGCAAAGTTTTGATTTCTCTTTGTTTTGATAGATTGTCATGTAAGACAAAAGGAGGTAGTCACCATCGGTTTCTACCTCCTTTTTGCTTCAAACAAATTAAGCTTTTTTCCTTCTAAAAACTATTTGAACGATACTAAATATAGATATAACAACAAAGATTCCGTATAAGAGTACATTGCTTGTATCTCCTGTTTTTGGACTACTTTGTTTTTTCTGTGAAGAAGACGCCTTGTTTGTTTTCTCTACTTTTTGTTTTTTGATTTGTTCTTTATGTAGATTTTTCTTTGTATTTTCTTTTGTATCTTTCTTTGTATCTTCTTTTGTGTCTTTCTTCGTGTCTTCTTTTTTGTCTTCTTTTTTGTCTTCTTTTATCTCTGCACTCTTGGCATCCTGCATCTGCACTTTTGCTTCTGCTGCAGCTTTCCACTCATTACCTTCTTTTACTTCTACTTCACCTTTGGCGGTTACTCTAAAGGTAATTGCTTCTGCAATCTCATATCCGTCCGGTGCCTGTCTTTCTATCATGGTATAAGTGCCTTCTTTTAGGCTAAACTTTTTAGTCTCATTTCCTGACTTCCACTCTAGCTTATTACCATCTTTTGCATCTGTCGCTACGGTCTGTCCCTCTGCACTTTCACCTTCTACTACGGTTAAATCAGCTCCTGCAAGCTCTTCGGTTTTATTTACTTCTACTTTACTGAAAGTAACTTCCTTGACAACTTCTTCAACCGGCTTTTTGGCATCCTGCATCTGTACTTTTGCTTCTGCCGCAGCTTTCCATTCATTGCCTTCTTTTACTTCTACTTCACCTTTGGCGGTTACTCTAAAGGTAATTGCTTCTGCAATCTCATATCCTTCCGGTGCCTGTCTTTCTATCATGGTATAAGTGCCTTCTTTTAGGCTAAACTTTTTAGTCTCATTT
>DATCYL010000172.1:0-1837 GCA_036570305.1 Lachnospiraceae bacterium | reverse complement strand
AATCCTTTTAAAATGTCATGAAGTTCACTCGCATCTTCCATAGAATCATTATGTCCCCCCACCAAACTGTATTCAAAGGTAATTCTTCTGCCCGTTTTTTCAAAATAATAAGCACATGCATCCAAAACTTCTTTTAAAGAATATTTATTAGCAATAGGCATTAGGGCTCTTCTCTTTTCATCATTGGAAGCATGTAAAGAAATTGCCAAAGTTATCTGTAATTTTTTATCTGCAAGTTCCCTGATTTTAGGTACCAGTCCACAGGTAGAAACCGTTAAATTCCGTTGACTGATCATCAAACCTTTTTCATTGGAAATCATGGAAATAAAGCGAAGTAAATTCTCATAATTCTCCAGAGGTTCTCCCATTCCCATTACCACGACATTAGAAACCCTCTCCTGTGTTTCTTTTTGAATCTGATAAATCTGCTCCAACATCTCTCCCGCACTTAAATCTCTGGTCAAACCGTCCAAAGTGGATGCACAAAACCTACATCCCATGCGACAACCGATTTGTGAGGAAATACAAACAGAATTTCCATGCTTATAACGCATAAAAACACTTTCTATAAAATTTCCGTCCCTAAGTTTAAAAAGGAACTTCTTTGTTCCGTCCACTTTTGAGGTTTGTACCTGATAGATTTCCATTAATTTTAAGGGATAACGCTCTTTAAGCTTTTCTCTTAGAGAAAGCGGAAGATTGGTCATCTCTTCATAGCTAGTACAGTTTTTTTTATGTATCCATTCATATAACTGCTTTGCTCTGAACTTTTTTTCTCCCAGACTCAGAAAAATCTCTTCCAATTCTTCCTGACTGAGTGATTTTATATCTGTTTTTTCTATATATTCTTTCATAAATCCCTATCCGTTTTCTCTATATACGTTTTAATCTTGCAATAAAAAATCCGTCACTTCCGTGAATTCCCGGCAAAAGTTGTAAATACCCTTTTTTTGTAGTATCGCTATGCAAAGACTCCGGCAAATAAGGATCCAAACTTTCTAATTCAAACGAATAGTTTTGCAAAAACCATTCCACATTATTTTCATTCTCTTCTCTGCCAATAGTACAGGTACTGTAAATTAAAACTCCGTCCTGTTTTACGTAAGATGCCGCATTATGCAAAATTTTTCTCTGTAATATGACCAATTCATCCTGTTTATCCTGAGTTACTTTGTACTTTACATCGGATTTCTTTCCAATCACGCCCAGACCTGAACAAGGGACATCTGCCAGTACAATATCAGCTCTTCCCACTGACATTTCATCAAAAATAGTGGCATCTTTTACAGATGGATGAACATTAATATAATCGGCTCTTTTTACATTCTCCTGAATCAATCCAACCTTGTAATCCGTTAAGTCTCTGGAATCCACATCTCCAAATCCTTCCATCTTATCAGCAATATGAAGACTTTTTCCACCCGGTGCCGCACATAAATCTATGACATAGTCTCCCCGTTTAGGATCTGCTACTTCCGCAACCAGCATAGAACTTACATCCTGTGGCTGAATATTTCCCTGAATAAAAGCTTCTAAGGCAGGTAAATAATTATAGTGGCTGATATAAAAGGCATAGGGAAGGTAGGGTGATGGCTTTACGGTAACTCCCTGGTTTTTTAAACTGGACAAAACAAATTCCTGCTCTGTCCTATACTGCTTTATTCTTACACAGGTAGGCTTATCTTCCAACAAATCTTTTATGATTTTTTCCGTAGTTTCTACACCGAACTGGTCATTCCACTTTTCTATAATCCATAAGGGCATAGAATAACGAATGGACAGATAAAGATTTTCATTCTCCTCTTTTTTTGGAAAAGGGATTTGGGGAAGTTTTCTA
>DATCYL010000171.1:0-3314 GCA_036570305.1 Lachnospiraceae bacterium | reverse complement strand
CTTGCAATGATTCTTGCAGGTGGGCGTGGTTCCCGTTTGCAAGACTTAACAAACAAGGTTGCCAAACCGGCAGTCTCTTACGGCGGAAAATACCGTATTATTGATTTTCCTTTAAGTAACTGTGCCAACAGCGGAATTGATGTCGTGGGAGTTTTGACTCAATATGAATCCGTTTTATTAAATAGCTATGTTGCTGCCGGAAGACGTTGGGGTCTGGACGCTAAAGACAGTGGTGTCTTTGTCTTGCCACCACGAGAAAAGGCGGAAGAAAATCTCAATGTTTATAGGGGAACTGCGGACGCCATCTCTCAAAATATTGATTTTATTGATACCTACTCCCCTGAATACGTGCTAATTTTATCCGGTGACCACATCTACAAAATGAACTATGCCAAAATGCTTCATACTCACAAGGCAAACAATGCGGATGCCACCATTGCTGTCATTGAAGTACCTAAAAAAGAAGCCGGTCGTTTCGGTATTATGAATATCGATGAAAATGAACGCATTATTGAATTTGAAGAAAAACCGGAAAATCCCAAGAGTAACCTTGCTTCTATGGGAATCTATATCTTTAATTGGAAGGTTTTAAGAAAACGTTTAGTCTCCGATATTAAAGATAGTTCATCTTCCCACGATTTCGGCAAGGATATCATCCCCTCCATGCTGGCGGAAAACTTATCTTTATTCGCTTATAAGTTTAAGGGATATTGGAAGGATGTAGGTACTATTGACTCCCTTTGGGAGGCTAATATGGATCTTTTAAATTCTAACAATGAACTCAGATTAAATGATCCCAGTTGGAAAATTTATACCGAAGACAGCACAAATCTTCCCCAGCACATAGGACCCAATGCGGATATTAAAAATGCTTTCGTTACGCAAGGCTGTGATATAGAAGGCTTGGTAAAAACTTCTGTTTTATTTACCGGCTCAAAGGTGCAAGAAGGTGCTATTGTAGAAGATAGTGTTTTAATGCCCGGAGTTATTGTAGAAAAAGGAGCTTGTGTACGTCGTGCTTTAATCTCCGAAAACATTAAAATAGGAGCTAATGCAATCGTCGGAGAGGCAGATAGCAAACATATTACCTTGATTTCCAAAAATGTAAAGGGGGAAGACTAATATGAATACAGCCTTTGGAATTATTCAGCCATCACGCAGAGATTTCTATATAGAGGGCATGGGAGATTTTCGTACTATTGGAGCCTTCTCTTTTATGGGGCGTTACCGTCTCATTGACTTTCCGATTTCCAATATGACTAATAGTGAAATAGAGCAAATACAGGTATATATCAAAAGAAAACCTATGACTATGGTTGAACATTTAGGCTCCGGACGTCACTACAATATCAACTCTAAAAGAGGAAAGCTTCACCTGCTTTTTTCTCAAAGCACTTCAGAGCATGATATTTATAATACGGACATTGCTTCTTATGTAGACAATATGCAGTCTATTTTAGACATGAATCAACAATATGTAATTATTGCTCCCAGCTATATGATTTATCGTGCCAATTACTCAGAACTTCTCGACCAACACGTAGAATCAGGGGCTGATGTTACTTTGCTCTATCACACTGTCGACAATGCAAAAGATGCCTTTTTAAACTGTAATACGCTTACACTTAACAAACAAAAGGGACTTTTATCTATCGACCAAAATCATGGTACTGCCAAGAATAGAAATATCCTTATGGATACCTACATTCTAAAAAAAGATTTATTTATTGACCTGGTAAAACGTGCAAAGAAAACTTCTTCACTCTATACACTTGCCGATATTTTAAATGATTCCCGCAATGATTTAGATATTCGTGGAGTTTCCCATAGAGGTTTTTTTGCTTGTATCAATAACCTACAAAGCTATTATGAGGCAAATTTATCTCTTATTAATTCTGATTTGGTTTCCGATTTATTCAAAGAGGACTGGCCTATTTACACCAAAACCAACGACTCCTGCCCTACTCGTTATTTTGAAACAGCCAAAGTAACTTCTTCCGTGATTTCCAATGGCTGCCAAATTGAGGGTACCGTTATTAATTCTGTGATTGGGCGTGACTGTATCATAAAAAAAGATACTGTGGTAAAGGATAGTATTGTATTGGCAGGTGCCATCATCGAAGAAGGCGTACATGTTGAAAAATATATTATTGATAAACGTGCCCACCTCACTCACATCAAAGATCTAAGTGCTCCTTGCGATAGTATTGGTTATGTTCGAAAGGGCGATGTTTTATAAAGAAAAAATACAGGACTATGAATACTCCTCAGTCTTCATAGTCCTTTTTATTATGGGTCGTGACCCTGTTGAGCTCGCAAAGCGAGCAAACCACCCGTTTGACGGGTGGTCATGATTTTTCACCTTATCTTTTTTATATATCCCCTATCCATTTCATAAACATGATTGCATAAGATATCAATATCATCTCTATTATGGCTGGCTAATAAAATAGTCTTACCCTCATCGCTCAGTCTTTGAAATAGAACTCTCATATCTTCTACCCCTTGGTTATCCAAGCCGTTCATCGGTTCGTCTAAAAGTAAAATACTTTGATTTTCCATAATTGCCTGTGCAATTCCCAATCTTTGTTTCATTCCCAAAGAGTACTTTCCAACTCTTTTTTTCTCATCCCCCCACAGTCCGACTATTTGCAATATTTCTTTAAAATTAACATCTCTTTTACCGGATAGTTCTGCCAAATACTGCAAATTTTTCAATCCGGAATAGTGTTTTAAAAAACCCGGCTCTTCTATAATAACTCCTATATCCTTTGCATTTACAAAAATTTCACCGCAACTTGCCCTTAACAGTCCACAAATACATTTAAACAAAACTGTTTTTCCTGATCCATTTCTACCCACAATTCCGCAAATTTCTCCTTCTTCCACTGATATATTTATATCATGAAGAATCTCTGTTTTCCCAAAGTTCTTCCCAAGATTGGTAACTCTTATTATTTCTTTACCCATAAACAAACTCACTTTCCTATATCCGAATAAAAGGTTTTAATACTTGCAACTAGACCAAAAAACAAAGTGCCCAAAAACAAGAACACTAAACTGTAATACAGATTAAAAGTCCCTATGAATCTAAAAGAAAACGAGGACAAATCTGCCCACCTTATAGGACATAAATACAGGAAAAACTTAGGAAAATATATCACTTTGGTATTTAACACTACTGTAAATACAACGAATATAATACTTATTATTTTCCCTACACATACATTTATAGCCCAAATAATTACCCCATATAAAAAAGATATAAGAACACTAAATACGATGGTCAATAACACCGCTTTTATAGGTGTATA
>DATCYL010000170.1:0-1675 GCA_036570305.1 Lachnospiraceae bacterium | reverse complement strand
CTTCAAATCCAAAATTTTCAGGACCGGATGATTGGAAGTTGTATCCAAAAGACTTCTCAGATGAAGTAGAGATTATTCGTCAAGGTGGATGGGCTACCGGAACAGTGCCGGGAGAATTAAAAATTGTCAAAGTATTAAAAGATAAGAACATTCCACTTCAGAATATAGTGTTCACTCTTGAAAGAAAAGACGGTCAAGAATTTGAATATAAAGATGGGGAACAAGTTAAACATGAAAAGCGTATAAATTTAGTAACAAATGCTGAGGGTATTGCAAATGTTAAAGGGTTAAAACAAGGGGAGTATATTGTAAAAGAAGCCATTGCTCCAAATTGGATTGTTTTAGATGCTTCTAAGCCAATTATTCGTGAATTTACAGTGTCAGATAATGATACGAAAGGTACAGAGTTGAAAATAGAGAATGAAAAGAAGACAACTCAAATCAAAGTAAGTAAAAAATGGTTAGACAATGCAGGAAAAGATTTGACAGATTATCCAAATATAGATGTTCAATTATATAGAGATGAGGAACCTCTTAATAAAGTTACACTTGAAAAAGGTAAACTGGAACATACATGGGATAATTTAGAAATTACAGATGATACAGGTAAGCCTTATGAATATAAAGTAAAAGAAGTTAGCGAAGAAAATCAATCTATTAAGATTGATGAAAAATGGTACAGCGTAACTTATGAGGGAGATGCTAATAAAGGATTTTCGATTATAAATAAACAAGTACCACCATTAACACCATTGCTTCCGCCAACAAGAGATATTAAAGTAACAAAAGAGTGGAAAGATAGTAATGGTGATAAAGTAAATGCACCTGTAGAAAAAATTAAAGTACAGTTGTTTAAAGACGGAGTAAAAGAGGGTAAAGAAAAAGAGTTGACCAAAGAAAATGGTTGGGAGACTACGTTTGAAAAATTACCTGTATTTGAAAAAGTTGGAAGTAAAAATTACGAATACACAGTCAAAGAAGTAGATGATTTAGGAAGAATGATTGAAAATAACGGTAATATTAGCTTTAATAATAAATGGTATAAAGTTAAAATTACAGGTTCAATGAAAGATGGATTTGTTATAGAAAATAAAGAAGAAAATCCATGGACACCAATGATTCCACCAACAAGAGATATAAAAGTAACAAAAGAGTGGAAAGATAGTAATGGTGATAAAGTAAATGCACCTGTAGAAAAAATTAAAGTACAGTTGTTTAAAGACGGAGTAAAAGAGGGTAAAGAAAAAGAGTTAACCAAAGAAAATGGTTGGGAGACTACGTTTGAAAAATTACCTGTATTTGAAAAAGTTGGAAGTAAAAATTACGAATACACAGTCAAAGAAGTAGATGATGCAGGAAATATTATTGAAGATGGTGGAGAAATTAAGTTTGATGGTAATTCATATAGAGTAAGTATTAAAGGAAATATGAAAAATGGATTTACCATAACTAATACTGAAAAACCATCTAAACCAATTACGCCTCTAACTCCAGCAAAAACAAGTCTAAAGGTGGAAAAGGAATGGAAAGGTATTGATCCAAAAAATGCACCGGAAGTAACAATTTATCTTGTAAAGAATGGAGTAAAGACAGATAAATTCATTAAACTTAACAAAGATAACAACTGGCAAGGAGAATTTAAATACCTTGATGTAGTAGATAACATCAAAGATAC
>DATCYL010000169.1:0-3834 GCA_036570305.1 Lachnospiraceae bacterium | reverse complement strand
TATAGAAGCGAAAAGAATTGTCTTTATTATAGAGACAAAATATGATAAGGATAGTGGCGCTTTAGAGACGGTAAGAAGTATTTTTGCATCAAAACCTAAAGATTTTGTGACTGCTATTGATGAGAAAAATATTATTGTGGTCAAAGAACTTGCCGGCAAGGATGATTACGAAAAAGTGCAGCAGATAGCTCTTATGTTGGTGGATATGCTAAACACAGAGGCTATGACCAGTGTCCGTGTCTCTTATGGAACAATTATTCATAAAATTATGGATGTCTCAAGATCTTATAAGGAAGCAAAGCTTGCTATTGAGGTAGGGAAAATTTTCTATGCGGAAAATCGTATCATGCCGTATAACTGCCTTGGAATCGGACGACTGATTTATCAGTTACCCCTTCCTCTTTGTAAAATGTTTATGGAGGAGGTTTTTGGGGAGAGACTTCCGGATGAGTTTGATGAAGAGACAATTACTACAATTAATAAGTTTTTTGAAAATAGTTTAAATATTTCAGAGACGGCAAGGCAACTTTATGTACACAGAAATACTTTGGTATATCGCTTGGAAAAGTTACAAAAAAGTACCGGATTAGATATTCGCGTTTTTGATGATGCATTGACTTTTAAGATTGCCATGATGGTAGTAAGTTATATGAAATATTTAGAACAATAGAAAAGAGAGGGAAATGTCATGATAAAATTATGGGATAGCGGTGCTTATTTGGTCAATGGGAGAGAACTTGTAGACTCTACAGAAGCCTTAAAGCGCGGGTTAGCGGAAAAAGAACTTGCGGCACAAGGTACAATTGCCTATGGCATTTTAAAGGAACACAATACTTCCGATAGTATGAATCAATTGAAAATAAAATTTGACAAATTGGCATCCCACGATATTACTTTTGTGGGAATTATTCAGACAGCCAGAGCTTCGGGGTTAGAGAAATTTCCAATTCCTTATGTTTTGACCAATTGCCACAATTCTCTGTGTGCGGTAGGTGGGACTATTAATGAAGATGACCATATGTTTGGGCTTACCTGTGCCAAGAAATATGGCGGAGTGTATGTTCCTCCACATCAGGCGGTCATCCACCAATATGCCAGAGAACAGATGGCATCTTGCGGTTCTATGATTTTGGGTTCAGACAGCCATACAAGATACGGAGCTTTGGGGACCATGGCTGTGGGAGAGGGTGGACCGGAGCTTGTAAAACAGTTATTATCAAAAACTTATGATATCAATATGCCGGATGTTGTTGGTGTTTATTTGAGCGGAAAACCGATTCCCGGGGTAGGACCTCAGGATATTGCTTTGGCAATTATAGGGAAAGTATTCCAAAACGGTTATGTGAAAAACAAAGTCATGGAATTTGTGGGACCGGGAGTAGATAATCTAAGTGCGGATTATCGAATCGGCATCGATGTTATGACAACTGAAACGACTTGTCTTTCTTCTATTTGGAAAACAGACGAGGTGATTAGAGAATATTATGAAACTCACAATCGTTTGGAGGAGTATAAGTTCTTGCAACCACAAGAAGTGGCTTATTATGATGGCATGATTGAGGTGGATTTAAGCTTGATTCGTCCTATGATTGCTATGCCTTTTCATCCAAGCAATACCTATACGATTGAGGAAGTCAATGCAAATCTGTCGGATATTCTGCATGAAGTAGAAAAGAAGGCTTTGGTCAGCCTGGACGGCAAAGTGGAATATTCTCTTCAGGATAAGATTAGAAATGGAAAGTTGTATGTAGAACAGGGAATCATTGCCGGATGTGCGGGTGGCGGTTTTGAAAATATTTGCGATGCGGCGGATATTTTAAGAGGACATAGTATAGGAGCGGATGAATTCAGCTTAAGTGTTTACCCTGCAAGCACGCCTATTTATATGGAAATGGCAAATAATGGAACGCTGGCAACTTTATTGGCGACCGGAGCTATTGTAAAGACTGCTTTTTGTGGGCCATGCTTTGGTGCGGGAGATACGCCTGCCAATAATTCCTTTAGTATCCGTCATTCTACAAGAAATTTCCCGAATCGTGAGGGTTCTAAGATTCAAAACGGACAGATTAGTTCTGTAGCACTTATGGATGCACGCTCAATTGCCGCTACTGCTGCCAATAAGGGCTATTTAACACCGGCGACAGAGTTTGCAGGAGAATACAGAAAACCTACTTATCACTTTGACGGACAAATCTATGCAAACCGAGTTTTTGATTCTAAGGGAGTGGCGGATGAAACCGTGGAAATTCAGTTTGGTCCAAATATCAAGGATTGGCCCAAAATGTCAGAACTTACAGACCACCTGCTTTTACGAGTAGCGTCTGAAATTCATGATCCGGTGACGACTACTGATGAGTTGATTCCTTCCGGAGAGACATCTTCTTTCCGTTCAAATCCTTTGGGACTGGCGGAGTTTACTCTGTCAAGAAAAGATCCTGAGTATGTGGGTAAAGCCAAAGAAATTCAAAAAGCGGAATACGCCAGAGTTGCAAAAGAAAATCCGGCAGAGGCAGTAGTAGGCTTGGATATGATTTATGAAAAAATTCAAAAAGAATTTCCTAAGGCAGATAAAAATAATATAGGTATCGGCTCTACTATTTTTGCTGTAAAACCGGGAGACGGTTCTGCCCGTGAACAGGCAGCTTCCTGCCAAAAGGTTCTGGGCGGCTGGGCTAATATTGCCAATGAATATGCAACCAAGAGATATCGTTCAAATCTAATCAATTGGGGAATGCTTCCATTTGTGATTGAAAAAGGGGAGCTTCCATTTGCTAAGGAAGACTATATCTTTATCCCGGATATTGCAAAGGCAGTCCAAGAAAAATGGCAGGAGATTACCGCCTACAAGGTAGGAGAGACTCTTGAAAAATTCACCCTGACCTTGGGGGATTTGACTGATGATGAGAGAGAAATTATTAAAAAGGGTTGCCTGATTAATTATTATAGAGGATAGAAATGATAAAATTAATAGCATTTGATATGGATGGGACTTTGTTGAATCCTAAAAAGGAAATCACTTCCAAAACCAAAGCAGTCTTAAAATGTTTACGGGAGAGGAATATAGCTTATACTATTTGTACCGGTCGGGTAGCGACTATGACGGATACCTATGTTCGGGCGTTAGATATTCGGATTCCGGTAATTACCGGAAATGGAGCCGCTCTTTATGACCCTAAAACAAAAGCTTATGAGATATTGGGTTTGGTACCGACAAAAGAGGCAGTAGAAATAGGAAAGCTATGTAGAAATGATGGAATAGATTGTTGCTTTTTGGGGACAGAGGTCTGTTATTTTACCAGAGATGATGGAAGAATTAAAAATTTTGAAAACTATAATCGGATAGCCGGCGAGGCCAAAGACCCTTTGATGAAGTTAAAGGTATTGGGGGACGATTTGTCAGTTCTTGAGAAGATGGATATTCATAAAGTATTGATTCGTTTTTGTGATATAGAGGAAAAAGATAAGCTTTTTTCCTATATAAATGAACATGATAACTTAAGTGCAGTTTGTTCAGAAGAGGATTTGATTGATATTATGGCAAGCGGTGTCAGTAAGGGAGATGCACTGTTTTATCTGATGGAGAAGATGGCATTATCCAAAGAGGAAGTAGCTGTTTTTGGGGATTATTACAACGATATTTCCATGATGAAAGTAGTAGGATTGCCTATAGCTATGGAAAATGGCTGTGAGGAAATTAAGGAAGAAGCTTTGTATGTTACACAAAGTAACGAGGAAGATGGAGTTGCTAAAGCTATAGAACTTTTAATACTTCCGGAAAAATAAGCTTCCAAAAGAATCAAGGTTTCATTAGGAACTTGTAAGCAGTATCAAATG
>DATCYL010000168.1:0-1611 GCA_036570305.1 Lachnospiraceae bacterium | reverse complement strand
AATGAGCTTTTGTCTTTATCACAGCGATTTGAAGTTGCTAAAATGTTAAGACAAAAGAAAACATACTTGGAAATTTCCGAAAAAACAGGAGCATCTACAGCTACCATTTCTCGTGTCAATCGTTCCTTAACTTACGGAAATGATGGCTATCAAATGGTCTTTGAACGCTTAGGCGATAGCAGTGAAAATGAATAATACCTTTTTATTGTAAAAAGGAAAGAAAAAATGATGGAAACCCTTAGTGTTCCCATCATTTTTTCTTTCCCTTTTCTTTTTCTTTCATAGAATCTATAAGCCGTTCTACAATCTGTTTTTTTACATAAATATCAAAGCTTAAAGTGCAAATAAAGGAAAATATATTTAATAATTCTCTATCTTCCTCATTCACATCCTCAAATGTTTTTTGCGAGTGCTGATACTCCTCCAACAAACTTTCTTTTAATTTTTCTATTTGATCTTTTTCCATGCTAAAAACCTGGCTGTAAATCTCTTTTAATCCTATCTCCCCATCCTTTTTAAAATATTTTTCTGTAATAGGGTTTAACATCGTCTCGATATCCCCTATCGATATAATATTCTTAAAGTAGTAGATAAAAATGAGCAAAAGCAAGTGTTCTTTGGAATATTTCTTTTTTTCGGGTGCCGGAAGTAAATGATTTTTAGCATAATTGTTAATCATTGTTTTTGTCAAAATTTTATCTTCCGGATAACGTTTGGACACCTTTAAATGCTCATCCATAAAAGTTGTTACCTGATCCATATACAAGTCTATATTAGGAATATCTTCGGGACTGATATAATCAATCCTAGAAACACTCTCTAAAATACTGTTGATTAAATCCTTTGTATCTATCGTCATACTCTCACCTCTCCTCTTTATTATATAGTTTTAAATACTACATAGCAATGTTTTTTTCTCAAGGATTGACAGATTCAGCTTTTTTATTTATACTTTTAAAAGGCTAGGGGCGCTTTTGCTGAGATTGTCTTATTGGACAAACCCTCATTACTTGATACGGTTAGTACCGTCGTAAGGAAGCACATACGATAGATTTCTGCAAATCCCCCTATAATTTTAAAGGAGGATTTTTTTTATGTTTTCATTTTTTGTTACAAAAGAAGGAGGGCTGACTACTGCCGGCTATAGCCTTTCCATTGTTGCTATTGTTCTTATGATTCTTGCAGCCTTTTATTTTTCTGGAAAGTCAAGTAAAAGTAAGCAAATGAGCATCAAACAAATCATTTTTTGTTCTCTTGCTCTTGCCCTTGCTTTTGTAAGCTCTTACATCAAACTTTTTTCCATGCCCTTTGGTGGTACAGTAACGCTTTTTAGCATGCTTTTTATTGTACTTATCGGTAACTGGTATGGTCTTAAGGTCGGTATTTTAACCGGTTTTGCCTACGGAATTCTGCAATTTATACAGGAACCTTACGTTTTATCTTTATTTCAAGTCTGCTGTGATTACATTTTTGCCTTTGCAGCTCTTGGACTTTCAGGGCTCTTTGCCAAATCTAAAAACGGACTTATCAAAGGTTATCTTGCAGCCGTATTATGTCGTGGACTTTTCCATTCTTTAGGCGGCTACCTCTACTGGATGAGCTACATGCCCG
>DATCYL010000167.1:0-5525 GCA_036570305.1 Lachnospiraceae bacterium | reverse complement strand
ATCAAAAGCTAGAGCAGAAGAATGGTAATTACTACGGCACCTATGTTCCTAATTATTCAAGAGCACCAACCAATAGCTGGAATAGTGATAGATTAAGGCTTACCCATGTTGGTGATTTTTTCTATGATACAACAACGGGATATGCGTATAGATATATTGTGAAAAAGCAAGGACTAGAGCTTAAATTCAATGCAAGTTCTAGTACAGAAAGTGAACGATATGACTGGGTTGAAATCTTCTATGAACTTGATGGCAAGACATATGCACTTCCAAGATGTGGTGGAACAAGTATAGCGGGTCAAACGGTATTTATCCCATCAGATAAGTTTTGGCTTTACTGGAGGTGTGACGGCTCCGGTCATGATTATTATGGTTTTAAGATTGATTCTATAACGAAAGCTGATTCTAATCAAGAAGTTATAGGAAGTGAATCTACTTTGCCAACAGATGCGGGTGATGCGATTTTACTTTCAGGTTCGTCTTATCCAGAGTCAGAACACTCCCCATATAAAGATGGAACTAGAAAACTATGGAAATATTCATCAACTGAGAGCATTAGTTCTTCTTTATCTTTTGATTGGATAAGAGTTGTAGATAAGGATATAAGTGCAGCTAAGGAAAAGGCACAAACTGCAATATCAAAAATATCTGTTGTAGAAGGCTCTATCTCATCAATGGTGAAAAAAAGTGAGTTTGGTACTTTTATGAGACAAAACTATAACAGTTTTTTACTTGGTTTTAATGGTGCTAGTAGATATGTACAAATTACTGCAGGAGAGATTGGGCTATATAACGGTTCAATTGATAGCAGTAATAAAAGAGCAGTCTTTGATGAAAACGGAAACCACTTCTATCGTGATGGAAAGTATATAGGTAAGATTGGTACAAATGTCTGGAGTGGTAACAGCTCCCATAAAGGCTTAGTTTTTGACCTTGATAGCGAAGGAAAATATATGGCATTTTCTCAAGAAGAATCTGCTAATGCTGGAAGTTACACTACAATGCTTTGCTTTTCCAGATCTAACAGTATTTATAGCCAGTATGGAGTTCATCTTGGCTGTAACCTATATGCACATGGATTTAAGATTGTAGATCCACAGTGGGAAACAGGATTTGGAGTGAATGCCACAATTAACTTTGTACAGATACTTGATATGAATTCAGATGGTACTGTATCTAGATGGGGTTCAAATGGACGTATGGTTTTTAAAGATGGTGTATTAATGGATTTAAATTATTATGGTTAGGAGGATATAAAATGGCAGAACTAATTATTAACACAAATGAAGTAGTCATCAATGAAGGCACTTTAAAAAAGGATATTATGACCAAGAAAGAAGTAAAGGACGATAAAAACACCTTACTTCTTGAAGAAATCAATCACAAATTGGACTTACTACTTAAAGACAAGGAGGAATCTCATGGAGAAGCCAACCATTAATTATGCCCTTGCCTATCAGAAGTTTAGAGGGGAGTTAAGTTCTCATATTGCAAACTTGCAGCAGAAGATTCCTATACCAACCTATATGGTAGAAGGGATACTTTCTGGAATACTTGCTGATGTAAGATCTGCAGTAATCACAGAAAACTCTCTTGAAGTGGAGGCTTTTAGAGAAGGCATTGATAAATATTATGAAGATAGAGAAAAGGAACTAAATGATGAAATCTTAAAGCTAAAGGCAAAAGATGAAGAAAAAGCATAGGAGGATAATCCAATGCATAGAGGAACAACACCAACAAACATATTTAGGACAGATGTGGATTTGACAAATGCATCTGTCCTTTTTATTACCTATAAACAAAATGGCAAGGTCGTATTAGAAAAAACTATAGACGATGTAAGCATTCATGGAGAAATGGTTGAAGTTAGGCTATCTCAAAGAGAAACACTGCTTTTTTCTGAAGGGATTGTGACTATTCAAATACGAGCAAAATTTCAAGATGGCAGCGTTATTGCATCAAGTTTAATACGAACCAATGCTAGGGAAATTCTAAAGGAGGGTGAAATCTAATGGCAGAGTTTATGACAAGGTTTAAAAGAGATGCACCGATGGATGCATCATTTGAAACAATTATTAGAGTATCAGACACACCCGTTTCTGATTATAACAGCTTAATCAATCAGCCAAAGATAAATGAAGTGAAGCTGATTGGCAATAGAACCCTAGAAGAACTAGGGTTAAACACAATATCAAATATTGAACTGGAAGAATTACTTAAATAACAGGAGGAAGTAAATGAAAACAAAATTTTTAGACAACAATGGACTTTTATATGTTTGGAAGAAACTAAAGGATACTTTTGTAAAGAAGTTAGAACTTGATGAGGTGAAAAATTCCATTCCAAAGAATGTGACAGAGCTTTTGGATGCTGAAAACTATGCACTTAAATCAAGTGTTCCAACGAAGGTAGAGAGCCTTACGGATGCAGGTGATTATGCTAAGAAGTCAGAAATCCCTCATAGCATTGAAGGGATGGAAGGTATAGATGCTTATGCAAAAGTAACGGCTATTCCTAAGAAGGTAGCAGAACTTGAAGATGTTATGGACTTTGTAAAGAAAGCAGAGCTTACTGAAGAAGTGAAAGGTCTTATTGGAAATATAAAATCTATCGAATTTTCTGTAGTAGAGGAACTTCCAACAAGTGGAGAACAGGCAATTATCTATCTTGTTTCTAATAATAAGGGAGATAACGATGCTTATGATGAATTCATCTGGGTGAATGAGAAGTTTGAAAAGATTGGCACTACATCAGTAGACCTTAGTGGTTATTTGAAGGCTACAGATATTACTGGAATTACAAATGAAGAGATTGATGCTCTTTTTGTGTAGGTGATTCTTATGGCTAAAAAGTTTTTAACTAAAGATGGTTTAGACAGGTTCTTTGCCAAGCTAAAAGGAAGATTCGCACCAATCGAAAGCCCTGCCTTTAAGGGACAGCCGACAGTAGAAACACTGGAATTTGAAAGATTCTCTAGTGGAAAAGAAGTAATAAACCGTGAATATGCATCAAATATGTTTAAAGCTGTTATGGATTATATTGAATCAGAAAAGCAGGCTTTTCGTGTAAGACTAATGGTGAAACCGGAAGAGTGGAAAATGGAAAAAGGGATTTATTATTGTCCAAAGCTACAATCAAAAGTAGAAGATGCTAATTTTGAGCAGGTTTCTATTTTTATTAGAATTGATACCTTGGAACTTTCACCAGAAAAGCTCCTTGATGTGCATCAAAATTATCCAGTAGCAATTGATAAAGAGGGAGTGATCTATACGGCTGGAGAGAAACCAACTTATGAACTTCCGATAATTGTAGACATAATTTTATCAACAGATATAACACAGTGGTTAGGAGGAAACTAATATGAAGGAATTTTGGAACATGATTCAACTTGCTTTTACAGCAGTTGGCGGATGGCTTGGCTACTTTTTAGGAGGGTGTGATGGTCTTATCATCGCACTTCTTTTATTTGTAGTCATTGATTACATCACAGGGGTGATGTGTGCTGTGGTAGATAGGAAGTTATCCAGTGCAGTAGGATTTAAAGGCATCTTTAGAAAGGTGCTTATTTTTATGCTTGTTGGTATTGCCAACATCATTGATGTGCAGGTGATTAAGTCTGGAAGTGTACTAAGAACCGCAGTGGTTTTCTTTTACCTTTCAAATGAGGGTCTATCACTTATTGAAAACTCTGTTCATCTAGGACTACCTGTTCCTGAAAAGCTAAAGGCAGTATTAAAGCAGCTAAACGATAAGGAGGACAATCATGAGTAACAGTTCATTAGTTAGTATAGTAAATTACAGTCCAAACCATAGTGGACGAAGAAATCAGCCCATTACAAAAATTGCTATTCACCATACAGCTGGCGCTGTGAGTGCAGCAACTATCGGTCAAATTTTTAAGCCAACTTCAAGACAGGCATCGTGTAATTATGGAGTCGGAAATGATAACAAAATCGTTTTATGTGTAGATGAGAGTAACCGCTCTTGGTGTACATCATCTTCTTGGTGTGATAACAGAGCCATCACTATTGAAGTAGCCAATTCAAGTAACGGAGGCAATTGGCCTGTAAGCGATAGAGTGCTTGCTACCTTGATTGATTTAGTTACGGATATTTGCAGAAGAAATGGCATCAAGAATTGTACCTATACAGGTGGAAAAGATGGCGTATTACAAAAACATGAGTGGTATGCCAATACCAACTGTCCTGGACCTTATCTTGGCAGTAAATTTTCATATATTGCAAGCGAGGTAAATAAAAGGCTTGCAGGTGGTTCTGGTTCATCAAATACAGGTACATCATCTCTATATAGAGTTAGAAAATCTTGGGCGGATGCAAAGAGTCAAAAGGGTGCATTTAGAAACTTTGAAAATGCTAAGAAGTGTGCCAATGCAAATTCAGGATATTCTGTCTATGATGCAAATGGAAATGTAGTCTACCCGATAGCAAGTACTCCATCAAAGAGCATTGATACCTTAGCTAGAGAGGTGCTTGCAGGAAACTGGGGTAATGGACAGGACAGAGTAAACCGTTTGACATCTGCAGGATATAACTACAATGCTGTTCAGAACAGGGTAAATGAAATTTTATCTGGAAGTGCAAGTAAACCAACTGGAAAATCCATTGATACCTTAGCACGTGAAGTTATCCGAGGTGACTGGGGTAATGGTCAAGATAGAAAAAACAGACTTGAAAGAGCCGGATATGACTATAACGCAGTACAAAGACGAGTAAATGAACTTTTATAAATAGTGAAATGAGCCTGGAGGCTATTCCTTAACTGGAATAATCTTCAGGCTTTTTTTATTTTGGGTTTACTATTCTCTCTTTTCTTTTGCCTGTGATTTGTAGGGAGAAGATTTTACATTAAGTCGAACAAATCATTTTGAAACTCCCTTAGCCAGTGAGAAGGGAGTAGACCGATGAAATTAGAAGAAAAAGAAAAGATAAAGATTTTAAGAGAAAAGGGACTTGGATATACAGCGATAGCAAAAGAGATAAATATTTCTGTAAATACCATCAAAAGTTACTGTAAGCGTCATGGCCTTGGTGGAACTAAAACTTGTGATGAGGATATATCTCTCTGTGAGTATTGCGGCAAACCTGTCATACAAAAACCTGAGAGAAAAAAGAAAAGATTTTGTTCAGATAAATGCAGAAATAACTGGTGGAATAAAAATAGAGAGTTAGTAAGTAAGAAAGCCAACTATGAGTGTATCTGTGCTAACTGTGGTAAAACCTTTATTTCTTATGGCAATAAAAACCGTAAGTATTGCAGTCATGAATGCTATATTTCTGCTCGCTTTGGAGGTGAGTGCCATGAAGATAACTAGCAATAATCAAATTAGAACTGATACACCATCAAGGAAATTTACAGAAGAAAAAATGCAAAAGGACTTTGAATATGAAGTGGCACAAATGCTGACAAAGAAGCTAATGGATAATGGATTAATTTCAGAAGATGAAACGGTGCAGATTAGTGAACTTAATAAGCTCAATTTTGAGCCATTTTATAAGGAAATACTA
>DATCYL010000166.1:0-12845 GCA_036570305.1 Lachnospiraceae bacterium | reverse complement strand
GGATTTATAGTCCTTGCCATAGAAAAGGAAAGGCAAGAAAGAGCGGGCTTTTTTATCATCCGATTTCCGGGGGGTGATATAGATAATTTAGGGAATGATTTACAATTCGATAAAGAAAAAAGAGACCGCGTGGTACATATGGAATCAGCAGCAGTATTACCGATTTTTAGAGGATGGCATCTACAGGAAAAAATGCTAAAATTTGCTCTCGAAAAACTGGATGATACATCCATTTGTATGGCAACAGCAGCGCCCCAAAACAAGGCAAGTCTTTCTGCTTTTTTAAAGAATGATTTTGAAGTTGTTCTGACTAAGAAAAAGTATGGTGGGAGGATGCGACATATTCTATTACGAAGAAAGAATCAAGGAGGATTCCTTATAAATATATTGTAATAGATAGGAGAAAGTATGGTATAATAAATCTAATTGTACAGCCTAAAAAAGAGAGAGGTTAGGGCAAATTAAGTACATAAATATGCTTTAAGAGAGTGCATAAGGCATGGATTAGAAAGAGGATTTTATGATTCAGGATATAGAGCCAAAGGTTTTGGATAATAGTTACCATCCAAGAGAGGCAAAAAAGGGAGATTTTGTGATTGCCTATATGGCAAACCAACTTTGGATGGTAGAAAAAGGCGAAAGCTTTCGCTATCCTTTGTGGGAAGACTATGAGGGACTCTTTGAAAAAAAAGAAAAACTGCAATATCTGTTTACTATTGACGAAAAGGCTTTTTATTTGGACTTTTTGACCGAAGAGAAGATCAAAGCCTATGAAAAGAAAAGTCATCTTCCTATAAATTTAACTTTACAGCCAATCTCTATATTTAGAGAATTTGCACCTCTTTGGGTGTCTTTGGCGGGAGTGACAGCCAGACATCTGGCGAAGTGGTACAAAAGAAATATTTATTGTGGCAAATGCGGCAATAAAATGCAACATAGTCAAAAAGAACGCGCCATGCAATGTCCTAAGTGTGGTTTTATAGACTATCCAAAGATTTGTCCGGCAGTAATTGTAGCTATTGTAGACGAAGATAAAATTTTGCTTACCAAATACCAAAGACCTAATGCCCGCTATGCTTTAGTTGCCGGATTTTGTGAAATCGGTGAAAGTGTGGAAGAAACAATTCGTAGGGAAGTATACGAAGAGGTGGGATTAAAGGTAAAGAATATCCGTTATTATAAAAGTCAACCATGGGGATTTTCAGAAAGTTTACTGATGGGATTTTTTGCAGATTTGGACGGAGATAATAAAGTAGTACTGGATACAAAAGAACTTTCTGAAGCTGAATGGGTAAAGCGTGAAGACATTCCAAATGACAGTGAAAAAGAACTTACATTGACTTACACAATGATTAATGCATTTAAAGAAAAAAACTATCCACGAAATAGTTTTGCATTTGAAAGGAGAAGTTCATGAAAAAGAAAGTGGCGAAGAAAGATGAGTACACCAAACGGTTTGAGGAAAGAGTAGATGAGCTTAAGTGGCTTTATTACGAACTTTACCACGAGGATGGACAGGCATTTGACTGGTTGTGTCAATCTCTTAAGGGCTACTATGACGAAAGAAAGCCATCTTTAAAAGAGCTGGATAAAAAACGACTTGAAAACCCGGATTGGTACAAAGATAATAGCCTTTTGGGCATGATGATGTATACGGAAGCTTTTGGAAAAGATTTAAAAGGCGTACAAGAAAAGCTTGATTATGTGGAACAAAGCGGAGCGAATTATCTTCATTTGATGCCTCTGTTAGATAGTCCCAAAGGAAAGAGTGACGGCGGATATGCTGTTAGTGATTTTAGAAAAGTGCGTCCGGATTTAGGGACTATGAAAGATCTTGAGTCTCTTACAGAAGCTTGCCACCAAAAGGGAATCAGTTGTTGTTTGGATTTTGTTATGAATCATACCAGTGAGGATCATGCATGGGCAAAAGCGGCTTTGACGGGAGATGTAGAGGCACAAAAAAGATATTTCTTTTTTGATAACTGGGATATTCCCAATGCTTTTGAAAAAACGGTTCCCCAGGTATTTCCCACAACAGCACCGGGGAACTTTACATGGAGAGATGATTGTAAAAAGATTGTTATGACTATGTTTTACCCTTACCAGTGGGACTTAAATTATGCCAATCCCGTAGTTTTTAATGATATGGTAGGAAATATGCTTTATCTGGCAAACCGAGGGATAGATATTATTCGTTTGGATGCTGTCCCTTATATATGGAAACGTTTGGGTACAGACTGTCGTAATCAGCCCGAAGTACATTCTTTGGTGCGAATGATGCGCATTATCAGTGAAATTGTCTGCCCCGGTGTATTGCTTTTGGGCGAAGTGGTCATGGAGCCTGCCAAAGTAGTTCCTTATTTTGGAAGTGTTGAAAAACCGGAGTGCCATATGCTTTATAATGTAACGACAATGGCAAGTACCTGGCATACGGTTGCTACAAGAGATGTAAGACTTTTAAAACGTCAGATGGATCAGGTTTCATCACTACCTAAGGATTATATTTTCTTAAATTACTTGCGTTGTCATGATGATATTGGCTGGGGACTGGATTATGAGTGGCTGAAAAATTTTGCCATTGATGAAGTGGCTCATAAAAAATATTTAAATGACTATTTGACAGGAAATGGCTATGGAAGCGACAGCAGAGGTGAACTTTACAATAATGATCCAAGGCTTGGAGATGCCAGATTGTGTGGTACTACAGCCAGTTTGTGTGGGGTAGAGGCGGCTCTTTATGAGGAGGATGAAGAAAAACTTACAAAGTATCTAAAAAGAGACTTGATGTTGCATGCTTATATGTTTACTCAAAGCGGTATCCCGGTCATTTATAGTGGAGATGAAGTCGCGCAGATTAATGATTATAGCTATCATGAAAATGCGGACAAGGCGGAAGATAGTCGTTACCTTCACAGAGGCGATTTTGTCTGGGAGGCGGTAAAAGACTTAAAACGTCCTAAGACATGGAGGTATGCTTTTTATAAAGAGTTGTCAAGGCTTGAAAAATTAAGAGCGCAATATGATGTTTTTAATTCTAAGGCGGACGTATGGACAGTAGATACATGGGATGATAATTTACTTTGTATAGGTCGTTACTATAACGGCAGTCAGATGTATGGTTATTTTAATTTCAGTGAATATGAAAAAGAAGCTTATTTGCCAAACGACTATAGTTCCAAAGATTTGGTGAAAAATAGAAAAATAGCAGGAAAGAGCATTAAGGTAGAGCCTTACTCTTACCGTTGGATTATTCAAAAATTAGTATAGAAAAGGGAAGGGAAAAGACAGACAGTCTTTTCCTATTCCTGTTTGTTGGGAGACTGGATGAATTTACCTGTTGATTTTTGTGAAAGAATGGAAAAACTCCTAGGGGAGGAGTACAAAGAATTTATTACTTCTTATGATAGGCCTTCAGTAACTTCTCTTAGAATCAATCCCTTGAAAAAGGGGGGGAATGCTTTAGAGAAAGTATTTTGCTTGAGTCCTCTTAACTGGTGCAAAGAAGGATTTTATTATGCAAAAGACGATAAGCCCGGAAAGCATGTCTATCATGAAGCGGGAGTATATTATATTCAGGAAGCGAGTGCTATGGCTCCGGCGGTAGCATTAGAAGCTAAGCCGGGAGAAAAAATTTTGGATTTGTGCAGTGCCCCGGGAGGCAAAAGCAGTCAGATTGCCGCTTTTATGCAGGGGCAGGGAATCTTAATTTCTAATGAAATTAATGCAAAAAGGGCAAAAATCCTCTCGGAAAATATAGAGCGTATGGGGATTAAAAATGCGGTGGTTTTGAATGAAAGTCCTAAACGTCTAGCTACATATTTTCCCTCCTATTTTGATAAAATTTTAGTGGATGCCCCTTGTTCCGGAGAGGGAATGTTTAGAAAACACCCCAAGGCTTGTCAGGAATGGAACACAGATAGGGTAAAGGAGTGTGCCCTTCGACAAATTGACATCTTAGAAGATGCAGATAAGATGTTAAAGACAGGAGGACGTTTGGTTTATTCTACCTGTACTTTTGCACCGGAAGAAGATGAAGAGATGATTGCAAAGTTTTTAAAAAGTCATAGTAATTATATGGTAGAAACACCCGCAAACTATGAGTATTTTTCTCATGGAAATCCTCTTTGGACAAAGGAAAAAGAGGACGAAGTAAAAAAAACTTGTCGTTTGTGGCCTCATAAGTTAGAGGGAGAGGGGCATTTCTTTGCGGTCCTAAAAAAGATAAAAGGGGCGGAGACAAAGAAAAAAATCTCACTTCAAAAAGGAGTTTCTCCCAAAGAATATCTGGAATATACAGCTTTTGAAAAGAAATTTTTAAAAGTAAGTCAGGAGGGAGAAAAACTTTATTTTGGTGATCAGCTTTATTTGTTGCCCAAAGATTGCCCGAGTCTTGACGGCTTAAGAGTGATTCGTCCGGGACTGCATTTGGGAACCAGAAAAAAAGGGAGATTTGAACCGTCGCATGCATTTGCATTGAGTCTGGGAAAAGAGGATGTTACTTACTCTGCAAATCTGTCAATAGAGGATGGAGAGGCAAATGCCTATGTCTGGGGGCAAACGCTGCAAAAGAGCGGAGAGGGTGGATGGTATTTGCTTTTGGTCGACGGTTATAGTCTTGCCTGGGGTAAACTTTCAGGGCAAATCATGAAAAATCACTATCCCAAAGGGCTTAGAAAAAATTTGGAAAGAGAGGAAATTCATGCGGAATAGAAAGCGTATTCTAGCTTTGCTCTTTGTTTTTTTAGTGGTAATCATACTGTGTCTTATAGGAGACGGTCTGATTGGGACCAAGACCTATGAGGATGATGGACAAAAAAAAGAAGTAAAGACCTATGTGCTTGAATTAAAAGGCAATATAACTAGGGGATATGAGTGGGAGTGCCGTATAGACAATGAGGATATTTTAAAATTAAAATCTAAAGAATATGAAGAGGGTTCTAAAGGAGAAGAAAAAGGGAGCAAAGGAGCGGAAGGTACTTTTATCTTTGAATTTGAGGGACTAAAAGAGGGAGATACTAAGGTGGAGCTTTTCTATGTGCGTGCCTGGGAGGCGAAAACAGAACCGCTAAAAAGAATGACTTACCATTTACATGTGGATGAGGATGGGAATGTTACACAGGTTTTGGAAAAGTGATGCTTATTATTCAAAGGAGGAAAAAATGATTGCAAAAAATATGCAGGACCTTGTTAATAACAGTTCTACTATCCGAGCTATGTTTGAAGAGGGAAAACGTCTAAAAAAACTTTATGGGGAAGATAAAGTTTTTGATTTTAGTCTGGGAAATCCTAATGTGCAAGCACCTAAGCAAGTGGAAGATGCGATTTCGGAATTAATAAAGGAATACCCATCGCCGATTTTACATGGATATATGAATAATTCCGGATATGAATTTGTACGAGAAAAAATCGCAGATCATATTAATCAAAAACAAGGAACAGATTTGGCAGCAGAAAATATAGTAATGACGGTAGGCGCTGCAGGAGGTCTGAATGTGATTTGCAAAACACTTTTAGACCCGGGGGATGAAGTAGTTGTTTTTCGACCTTATTTTGGTGAATATAGAGCATATGTTTCTAATGTGGGCGGAAAGCTGATAGAAGTTTCTTCAAACTCGGATACTTTTTATCCGGATTTAGAGGACTTGGAAAAAAAGATCAGCTCAAAAACAAAAATGCTGATTATCAATACACCTAACAATCCTACAGGGGTGGTGTACCCAGAGGATTTTATCATAGATTTATGTAGCCTTTTGGAAGCAAAACAAAAAGAATATCAAAGGCAGATTTATTTGATTTCTGATGAACCCTACAGAGAGTTGGTCTATGACGGTCTTTTTGTACCCTATCTTACTAAGTATTATAAAAATACAATTGTAGCTTATTCATATAGCAAATCTTTGTCTTTGCCGGGAGAGCGTATCGGTTATTTGGTAATCCCTAAGGAAGTAGAAGACGCCGGTGAGGTCTGTGCAGGTATCAATGTGGCAACCAGGATTTTAGGTTTTGTCAATGCTCCATCCCTTATGCAGCTGGTAGTGGCAAAGTGTTTGAATGCTAAGGTGAATATTGAGTTTTATGAAAAGAATAGAAATAAGCTTTATGAAGGATTAAGAGATATTGGTTTTGAATGTATAAAGCCTCAGGGTGCCTTTTATCTTTTTATGAAGTCACCTATGGAAAATGAGGTGGATTTTTGTGAACTGGCAAAAAAACACAATATTCTTATGGTTGCAGGTTCTTCTTTTTCAAGTCCGGGTTATGTAAGGCTTGCCTACTGTACTTCTTATGAAACCATTTGCAACGCATTGCCGGCATTTAAAGCTTTAGCAAAAGAATGTGGGGTAGGAAAATGAAAAAATGGGAAGAAAATGTAAAAAAAGTAACTCCTTATACACCGGGAGAACAGCCTAAAAAGGAAGGGATTATTAAATTAAATACTAATGAAAATCCTTATCCTCCAAGCCCCAAGGTGGAAGAGATACTAAAGAATACGGACTATAGGATGCTTAGGTTGTATCCGGATCCTGCAATTTCGAGTCTGGTTGATGCATTAGCAAATTCTTATGGAATAAAGAAAAACCAAGTTTTTGTGGGAGTGGGTTCCGACGATGTCCTGGCTATGTGTTTTATGACTTTTTTTGGCTCAGGTAAAAAAATTTTATTTCCGGATATTACTTATTCTTTTTATGAAGTATGGGCCAAGCTTTTTTCAATTCCCTATGAAAAAAAAGCATTAAATAAAGAGTTTGAGCTTGTAGCAGAGGACTATTTTGGCGAAAATGGAGGAATCATTTTCCCAAATCCAAATGCACCGACAGGAATAGAGCTTTCTTTGGAAAAGGTAGAAGAAATTATAAAAAATAACCAAGATGTTGTGGTCATTGTAGATGAGGCTTATGTGGACTTCGGAGCCAAAAGTGCTTTGCCTTTGATAGAAAAATACGATAATTTATTAATAGTACAAACCTTTTCTAAATCACGTTCTATGGCGGGGGCACGCATTGGATTTGCTATGGGAAATGAAAAGTTGATTTCCTATTTAAATGATGCTAAGTACTCCTTTAATTCTTATACGATAGACAGTTTAAATATGCACTTGGCGAAAGTGGTTTTAGAGGATGAGACTTATTTTAAAGAGAACCTTGAGAAAATCGTTGAAACAAGAGAGTGGACCAAAAAAGAACTAAAGAAACTGGGGTTTGATTTTTGGGACTCCAGGGCAAATTTTATTTTTGCCAGCCATAAAAAAGTGGGGGCAAAAGAAATTTATTTGACCCTAAAAGAAAAAGGGATTTATGTGCGGTATTTTGAAAAAGAAAGAATTGATAATTATTTAAGAATCACTATAGGAAAAGAGGGGGAAATGCAAGATCTATTGCAGGCCCTAAAAGAGATTGTAGGAAAGAGGAAAATGTTATGAAAAATTTATTAGTAGCACAATCAGGGGGCCCTACGGCAGCAATTAATGCTACTGTGGTGGGAGTTTTTATGGAGGCATCTCTTAGTGGAAAAGTGGATAAGATTTATGGAGCTATCCATGGAATTCAAGGAGTTTTTGAGGAAACTTTTGTTGATTTAAAAGAAGCCTTAAAGACGACAGAAGATTTACAGATTTTAGCTCAGACACCTGCAGCGGCGCTGGGTTCTTGCAGACTAAAGTTAAAAGAAGAAAAACAGTTTGAGCAGATTATAGAAATTTTTAGAAAATATGAGATAGGATATTTTGTTTATATTGGTGGAAATGATTCCATGGATACAGTGGATAAGCTTTCCGCTTATTGTAAGAAAAAAGGTATAGAGGATATTCAGGTAGTAGGTGCTCCAAAGACGATTGACAATGATTTGGTGGCAACGGACCATTGTCCGGGATTTGGTTCTGCGGCAAAATATATTGCAACAACCTTTGCAGAACTTGAAAGAGATTGCCATGTTTACTCGACCAAAGCTGTGACTTTAGTAGAGGTAATGGGAAGGGATGCAGGTTGGTTAACGGCTGCTTCTGCTTTGGCGAGAGAAAACGGCGGTGCAGGTCCCGATTTGATTTATTTATGTGAACCTGCCTTTGATCAGGAAAGTTTTTTAGAAGATATCCAACTTTGCCTGGAGAAAAAAGATGCAGTTTTGGTTGCTTTTAGTGAGGGAATCAAAGATAGCCAAGGGATTTATATTTCAGAACAGGTGCAAAATGATCAGGTAGATGCCTTTGGGCATAAGATTATTGCAGGTGCAGCTAAGGTTTTGGAAAATTTGGTAAGGGAAAACATCGGTTGTAAGGTGCGTTCTATTGAGTTAAATCTTATGCAAAGATGTGCGGGACACTTAGCCTCAGCGAGAGATATTGAAGAGTCTAAGATGTTGGGTATGAAAGCTTGCAGGTGTGCGTTAAATAAAGAAAGCGGGCATATGGCAAGTATTAAAAGAAGCTTAAATAGCCCTTATACTATAGAAATCACCAGTGTTTTGGTTTCCGAAGTGGCAAATCATGTAAAGAGAGTTCCGAAAGAATTTATCAATGTCAAGGGAAATGATGTAAGTCAAATGATGGTAGATTATTTGCGTCCTTTAATAGAGGGGGAGATTCGATTAGTTTATGAAAATGGCTTGCCTAAACATTTGCATTTCTATAAATAATAAAGAGAACTGGAGCAGTAATTAAGTTTGAAAATATAGTTTTTGAAAGAGGAGAAAATTATGAAATTTACAAAGATGCAGGGAATAGGCAATGATTATGTCTACGTAAATTGTTTTAAAGAGGTGGTAAATAATCCGGCACAGACAGCAAAAATCGTCAGTGACCGTCATTTTGGAATCGGTTCGGACGGATTGATTCTGATTAAGCCTTCCGAGGTCGCAGATTTTCAGATGGATATGTATAATTTAGACGGTTCCCAAGGATCTATGTGTGGAAATGGAATTCGTTGTGTGGGAAAATATGTTTATGATTATGGTTTGACAAGAAAAACTGAAATTACAGTAGAAACGAAAAGTGGTATAAAACATCTAAGTCTGACAGTAGAAAATCATAAGGTAAGTAAGGTCAGAGTAGATATGGGATCTGCTGAGTTTAAGGCTGCAAAAATACCCATTTGTTGTTCTAAAGAAGAGGTAATTGAAGAAAGCATTTTTGTAGGCGGCAAGGAGTATAAGATTACCGGAGTTTCTATGGGAAACCCTCACGGTGTTGTTTTGGTGGATGATTTAGAAAGTCTGGATTTAGAAAAGATAGGCCCTAAGTTTGAACATCATGAGTGGTTTCCGGATAGAATTAATACGGAGTTTGTAAAGCTGATTAATCAGGAAACGGTAGAGATGAGAGTTTGGGAGAGAGGTTCGGGAGAAACCTTAGCTTGCGGAACGGGAGCCTGTGCGGTAGCAGTAGCTTGTGCAAGAAACGGCTATACAAAGGATATTGTTAAAGTAAAACTTTTGGGAGGCGATTTGGATATCGAGTGGGATAGAAAATCAAATAAAGTCTATATGACCGGGTCTGCAACGACCGTTTTTGAAGGAGAAATTGACCTTTAGTATCTCTGTTTATAGAAACTATATTAGAAAAGATACTATAAAATCTTGTTATAAGGAGGGGCTATGAAAGAAAATAAGTGTACCTTGTGCGGTGGAAAATTAAAAAATGGAATTTGTACAGATTGTGGAATGGATAATCGCAGATCAGACAGTCACTATGAGGTAAGCAGGGATAAAGCCTCCTCTGTTTTGTCCAATAGGGAAAATATAAGTGGAAACAAAAGACCAAAAGAAACTAAGAGCCCGGTACAAGAGCGATATTTAAAAGAAAAAAATAAGTCGGCGGAAAGGGCAAAAGTTCAACAGACAGGAAAAAAAACAAGTACTTATAGCAAAACCGCGTACCAAAGACTTGGCACAAATAATGCTCGAAAACCTGTATCCGCCCCCGGGTTAGACAAAAGACATAAAGAGGAAAAAAAGGGTAAAGTAAAAAAAACAAAGCGGTGGATTTCTATTGCTATGCTAATTCTTTTACCGCTCATGAGTTTTCTAAAATCGGAGTCGAATGAACTTTCAAACAAGGTATCTACGACTATAGAAATGGTGAATCCTTCCAACTGGTCTACGTTTGATTTTGGGAAGACAGAAGCTCTTAGTCCTGAGCAAGCAGAGGAAGCCAGGGAGAAAAAAGAGGAAGAATTGGGGCAAATTTTATTTTCTGAATTGGAGACAAAGTCTTATGTGATTGATGAGAGCCGGGGAAGCCGTATAGAAGCTAAAATTTCTTCCGGAGAATATATTGTTGGCAAAGATATTCCGGAGGGCGTCTATGAAATAGAGGCTACAAAGGGATATGGAATTGTTTATGTGAATCTGGGAGAGGATTATAATTTAGCTACCGAGTTTTTGGTAAGTCAAAATGAAGAAGATATGGGAAGTCTTTTAGAAACGGATATTAGCCGTGCAAGGGGAGTTCCATTAATTAATGGTGCAAGTATTTATGTAGACCCCTCTTTGGAAATATCACTGATTTCCGATTGTGCCCGTGAAGATTTGTTAAAGGCAAGAGAAGCGAATCCTTTGAAAGAGAAATTCACAATAAAAAGCGAGGAATCGGTAGAAGATTTTAATGATGTAACTTTTTATAGAGCTGGAGAAGATTTCAAAGCGGGAGTCTATGATATCGTCTTAAAAGAAGGGGGATTTGCTTCGGGAATCAGCCAGACGGAAGACGGTGGAAATATGCAAGCTCCTTATGGTTCTTTTACATTATCGTCGGCAGAGGGAGAGTCATCTGTTTTACACCATGTAAATATAAAGGAGGGTGTAGAAATCGGACTATCGAATCAGGCAAGTATTGAGCTGGTACCTTCAGAGTATGGAGAATAGACAATATGAAGAGTGTATTTGATGAAGACTTTTGGGAAAATCTAAGCAGTCTAAGCAAACTTTCTATTGGTGATTTAAAAAAAGAAAGTATGGTTGAAGGGATAGAGGAGATGTTAAGACTGATGGAAATTCTCGATACAGTTTCTCTTGATAAAGATATTGCAAAAGAGGTGGAAATTTCTGTGGTTCGGGAGGATGAAAGTAGGGATAGTCGGTGGAAAAACCATTTCCTATCGCAGGCACCGGTAAAAAAAGAAGATATGCTTGAAGTAGCTTCCAGTTTAGAGGTTTAAAGAGGATAAAGTATGGAAAAAATACTTCAAAAGGATGCTTTATGGCAAGGCAAACAGATAAAAGCGGGGGAGATTAGCTCCCCCGAACTTTTGGAAAAATATTTTAAACAAATCGAAGTTCTAGAAGAAAAGCTACATAGCTTAACAGGATGGGACATAGAGTCGGCAAGAGAGGATGCTTATAAGATACAAAAGTGTATTGAGAGTGGGCAGTTACGCCATCCTTTGGCAGGGACTATTGCTTTGGCAAAGGATAATATTTGCACAAAAAGATTAGCTACCGAGTGCTGTTCTAAGATGCTTAAAGATTTTATGGCCGGTTATGATGCCCATGTCATTACCTGCTTAAAAGAGGCTGGAGTGATTATTTTAGGGAAAACCAACATGGATGAATTTGCCATGGGAAATAGTACAAAAACTTCTATTTACGGACCTACTAACAACCCTTGGGATACAAGCAGAATACCGGGAGGTTCTTCCGGAGGTAGCTGTGCGGCGGTGGCTGCTCATATGGCAAGTTTTGCTTTGGGAAGTGATACAGGCGGGTCTATCAGACAACCGGCTGCCCATTGTGGTGTTGTTGGATTGAAGCCTACTTATGGACGAGTGTCCAGATATGGATTGGTCGCTTATGCATCATCTATGGATCAAATAGGACCGGTCAGTCGTTCCGTAAGAGATTGTGCAAGTATTTTAGAGTGTATAGGAAGTAGGGATAAAAGAGATGCAGGATGGGTAGATAAAGGAGATTTATCTTATGAAAATCATCTCTATGAATCAATACAGGGTATGAGGGTAGGCATCCCTAAGGAGTTTTTAGAAGCTGCTTTAGATGATGAAATCCGCGAGGGTATTTTAGAGATAGCTAAAGTTTTGAAGGAAAATGGGGCTTTTGTAGATGTTTTTTCTATGGGAAATATAGACACAATTATACCTGCCTATTATATTCTTGCTACGACAGAAGCAAGTTCTAATCTGGCAAGATATGATGGTGTGAAATATGGTTATAGAGACGGGCAGGCAAGTAGCTTGCATGCTATGTATAAAAGTAGCAGAAGTAAAGGGTTTGGAGAAGAAGTAAAAAAGCGTTTGGCAGTGGGAAATTTTGCTCTTAGCAGAGAATATTATCATGCCTATTATGAAAAGGCAGTTTTGGCAAGGAATATGCTCAAAAAGAATTTTTCAGATGCTTTTTTAAATTATCAAATTTTATTAACCCCGGTAACCCCACACTTGCCGGCTAGATGGGAAGATGCTTTTTTAAATGAAAAAGATGAGTATTTGGAGGATATTTGCACTGCGGGTGTCAATTTGGCAGGGCTTCCGGCAATGAGTCTGCCCTATAAGCTTTCAAAAAAAGGACTTCCCATGGCATGCCAATTGATAGGAAATTATTTTCAGGAAGGTGAGATTTTTCGAATAGGAAATTACCTGGAGAAAATTTGGGGGCACCTTACCTGTCCTCTATAAGTAAGGAGATAAAAGTGGAAAAAACTTACGAGAGTGTTATAGGTTTAGAAGTACATGTGGAACTTTTGACGGCATCTAAAATTTTTTGTTCCTGTTCTACAAAGTTTGGACAAAAACCCAATAGTCAGATTTGTCCGGTTTGTACAGGTATGCCGGGAAGTTTGCCTCTTTTAAATAAAAAAGTGGTGGAATATGCAGTGGCAGTAGGATTGGCTTTGGGCTGTA
>DATCYL010000165.1:0-2497 GCA_036570305.1 Lachnospiraceae bacterium | reverse complement strand
TTATGAATATTTTTGGTGCACTTGCCACGGGCGGTGCGGTGGTAGCCGGACAGTTTATAGGAAAGAAAAAATACAAAGAAGCCTGTAGGGCAACCGATCAGGTGACTTTGTTTGTAGTGGCGGTCGCTTTGGTGATTATGGCAGTCATGTATGCCTTTAAAAATGTGATTTTGCATGGAGCTTTTGGAAAGATAGAAAAGGATGTTTTGGATAACTGTAATATCTATTTTCTTATTGTTACAGCATCCTTACCATTTATTGCTCTTTATAATGCCGGGGCAGCTATCTGCCGGGCGATGGGAAACTCTAAGATTCCTATGTACATGGCTCTTTTAATGAATGGAATTAATCTTTGTGGGAATGCAATTTTAATCTATGGATTAAAAATGGGCGTTGCAGGAGCAGCAATTCCGACGCTTTTATCAAGAGCTTTTGCGGCGATAGTGATTGTTCTTGTACTTATGAATCCTAAAAGACAGCTGCATTTTTCGAAACCGTTTACTTTTAGCTTCCAAAAGAATCTTTTAAAGAAAATTTTATATATAGGAGTTCCTAACGGGATTGAAGGAAGCATGTTTCAGTTGGGAAAAATTTTGGTTTTAAGTATGGTTTCCGGTTTTGGAACGGCTTCCATTGCTGCTAATGCAGTAGGAAATAATATAGCTACTTTTATGATTTTGCCGGGAGTGGCAGTCGGCTATGCCCTTCTTAGTGTCTCTGCGCAGTGTGCAGGAGCCGGTGAGTATAATCAGGTAAAGTATTATACTAAGAAACTGCTCTGGTGGAATCAGGGGATGTTTTTGATAAGTAATGGCTTGATTATTCTTTGTTTGCCATTGATATTAAAGGCTTATAATTTATCTGCCGAAGCAACACATATAGCAAGAAACCTAATATGGTATCATGGGATTTGTTGCCTGCTCTTATGGGCTTTGTCATTTACACTGCCCAATACTTTGAGAGCATGCAACGATGTGCGGTACTGTATGACTATGTCAATAGCTTCCATGTGGCTTTTTAGGATTGCATTTTCCTATATACTGGGTCTTATTCTGGGTTGGGGTGTACTTGGTATTTGGGTTGCTATGACAATAGATTGGCTCTTTAGAGCTACCTTTTTTATGATTCGTTATAAGAGGGAAAAATGGATGAAACACAAAATTTAGAGAAAGATAAAAAGAGGAAAAAAGATAGTATGGAAAAGATATTAGTGTGCGATGATGATTCTGAAATTGTAAATGCGATTGAGATATACCTTTTAAACGAAGGATATCAGGTAGAAAAAGCCTATGATGGGGAACAGGCTTTGGAGATTTTACAAAGAGAAAATATTCAGCTTTTGCTGATTGATATTATGATGCCCAAGTTAGATGGTATTCGAGCTACATTAAAAATCAGGGAAACCAGCGGTATCCCTATTATTATTATGTCTGCAAAGTCAGAAGATGCAGATAAAATTCTGGGGTTAAATATAGGAGCGGATGACTATATTACAAAGCCTTTCAATCCTTTGGAGCTTATGGCAAGAGTGAAGTCACAGATGAGACGTTATACTAAGCTTGGAAATGCCGTAGAAAAAAGCGGAGATCTTATTTCTGTGGGAGCACTCTGCATGGAAGATAATAAAAAGAGGGTAACGGTAGATGGGGAAGAAGTGCGTTTAACCCCCATTGAATATAATATCTTAAAGCTTTTAATGAAAAATCCGGGACAGGTATTTTCAATTACCCAGATTTATGAGAGTATTTGGAAAGAAGAAGCCTATAGTGCTGAGAATACAGTGGCGGTACATATTCGCCATATCAGAGAGAAAATAGAGGTAAATCCTAAAGAGCCACAGTATTTAAAAGTGGTTTGGGGTATCGGATATAAGATAGAAAAGGAAAATTAAGGAGCAGTTATGAAGCATTTTTCCTACAGTTTTAAGATAAGCTTGGCTGTTTTAAATATAGTTTTTGTGCTTTTATTTGCCATATCGACAATGTTTACTATGGGAAATATTACACAAATACAAAGTGTTATGGGAAATTCCCAGACTACAAGGATTCCTTTTGGGGAGTCAAAAATTCTACAACAAGAACTTGAAATTCAGGCAAGTGATATCAAGTATTTTTTGGAGATTAAAAATCTCTTTGAAGAGGAAGAGAAGTTTACACAAGATAAATCGGTAGATGCTTTTAAACTGTTTAGTATTATGGAAAACAGAAAACAGATTAACCAAAATATGATGTATACGGTAAAAGAGCTGGTTCGATTTTCGGGGATTTTACAAGGTTTGCATCAAAGAGGGGAGGAGCCGGCAAGCGGGGAGGAATTTGTTATCTTTGCAAGGGATAAGGGATTACTTTCCACTAATGACAAGGAGATTGCGCCGGAAGGATATTCTTCAATAGAAGAGTTTGCCAAAAAAAACAATTATGCCGTATGGCATTGTTATAGGGCCTGGTTTGTTGTTCTTTCAGAGATAAGAAATACTTTGGATTTTTATCAATATAAT
>DATCYL010000164.1:0-2165 GCA_036570305.1 Lachnospiraceae bacterium | reverse complement strand
GATGAATCAGCTAAAAAAATCGTAGAAGTAGCGAAAAAATCTGGTGCAGAAGTAGTAGGACCTATGCCTCTACCAACAAAGATTAAAAAGTATACTGTGCTTAGATCAGTACATGTAAACAAAGATTCAAGAGAACAATTTGAAATGAGAGTACACAGAAGAATGGTAGAATTGGTAAATTCTACAGATAAGGCTATTGCTTCGTTAACAGCAGTTAACTTACCAGCTGGTGTAGGAATTGAAATTAAACAAATTTAATTTTAATTCTTCGAGTTATTATGATGGGAGATAATGTGAAAGCATTATACTTACAGAATAATACATGTTGACAATTTTTTTAGGTTTCTTTTATGGAACCACAAGGAACAGTTGTCAATCGATATATTATTTGATGGAGGTAAAAAGATGTCAGGAATTTTAGCAAAGAAAATTGGAATGACACAAATTTTCGAAGACGGAAAATTTGTTCCAGTAACTGTTGTAGAAGCTGGTCCGAACTATGTTCTTCAAAAGAAAACAGAAGAATCTGATGGATATACAGCACTACAATTAGGTTTCGATGAAAAGAAAGAAAAAAACACTACAAAACCGTTAATGGGAATCTTCAATAAGGCTGGGGTAAAACCTCAAAGATTCGTAAGAGAATTAAAAGTAGATTCTGTGGAAGGGTATGAACTTGGACAAGAAATCAAAGTAGATGTTTTCTCAGAAGTAGAATATGTAGATATTACAGGAACTTCAAAAGGGAAAGGAACTGCTGGGGTTATGAAACGACATGGTTTCGGTGGAAATAGAGCCACTCACGGGGTGTCTCGAAACCACAGACTTGGAGGATCTATCGGACAATCTTCATGGCCCGGAAAAGTATTAAAAGGATTAAGAATGGCTGGAAGACATGGAAATGCGACTGTTACAGTTCAAAATTTGAAAGTGGTAAGAGTAGATGCAGACAATAATCTATTATTGATTAAGGGAGCTGTCCCTGGAGCAAAGAATGGATATTTAGTAATTAAACCAGCAATCAAAAAATAATGGTTTGTAGAGTGGAAGGAGGAAAATAATGGCAGTTTTAAACATATATGACTTAGCAGGAAACCAAACTGGTACTGTAGAAGTAAATGAAGCTGTATTTGGAATTGAGCCAAATAAAACGGTACTTCATGAAGTATTGACTGCAGAATTAGCAGCTGCTAGACAAGGAACTGCTGCTACTAAGACTAGAGCAATGGTTCGAGGAGGAGGAAGAAAACCTTTCAAGCAAAAAGGAACCGGAAGAGCTCGACAAGGTAGTATCAGAGCACCTCATATGGTAGGTGGAGGAGTTACTTTTGGACCTCAACCAAGATCTTATGAAAAGAAAGTGAATAAAAAAGTAAGAAATCTAGCATTGAGATCTGCTTTATCTGCTAAAGTGGCAAATAATGAAGTTATTGTATTAGAAGGAGCTATTGAAGCACCAAAGACAAAAACAATCGTAAATTTAGTAAATAAAATTGATGCAAAACAAAAGCAATTATTTGTAGTAAATGATTTGACAGATGTAAAAGATTACAACTTGTACTTGTCTGCAAGAAACTTAGAAAATGCAGTAGTATTACAACCAAATGAAATTGGAGTATATTGGTTGTTAAAGCAAGAAAAAGTAATCCTTACAAAAGAAGCACTAACTACAATTGAGGAGGTGCTAGCATAGTATGAACGCTTACGATATCATTAAAAAACCTGTAATTACTGAAAAATCAGAATTATTGAGAAAAGAATATAACAAATATACTTTCGAAGTAAATCCAAAAGCCAATAAGTTTCAAATCAGAAATGCAGTGCAAGAATTATTTAACGTGAAAGTATTAACGGTAGCAACTATGAATTACAAACCTGTAACAAAAAGACATGGGATGAAGTTGTATCAAACTTCCGCTAGAAAAAAAGCAATTGTAAAATTGGCGGAAGGACATACAATCACTTATTTTAAAGAAGTATAAGAGAAACTAAAGATACGTATAGGTCTAAATGGAGGAATAAAAGATGGCAATTAGAAAAATGAAAGCGATAACCAACGGAACAAGACACATGTCCAGATTGGTTAACGACGAACTAGATAAAGTAAGACCTGAAAAGTCTTTAACAGTACCTTTGAAATCAGCTTATGGACGAGATAACTACGG
>DATCYL010000163.1:0-2035 GCA_036570305.1 Lachnospiraceae bacterium | reverse complement strand
AGGAAAAGGGTATGATAAGTAAAACTAAAAAAAACAAAAGAACAGCATCAATGTTAGCTTTAGCAATAACAGTGGGAACTATAACTCCGATAAATGCATTACCAACTGTGCCCAGTATAGGAGAGAAATCTGAAATTCAGGTTGAGAGAATTGGTGGTAGAGATAGGACAGAAACATCCTTAAAAATAGCAGATAAACTAGATTCAAAAAAAGCATATGTTGTAAGTGCAGATACATTTGCAGATGCCATTTCAGTGGGTCCAATAGCAGCGAAAAATGATGCTGCCATTGTGTTAACTAGAAATGATAAAAATTTAGGAAAAACTTTGTCAGGAATGAATGTAGGAACAGCTGTAGTAGTAGGTGGTGAAAATTCTATTTCGTCTTCCGTATACGATGAAATAAGTAGTAATATTGCTACTACTCAAAGAATTTCAGGGAGTAATAGATATAATACATCAAAAAAATTAGTAGAATCTACTGGGAAAAAAGATGTAGGCGTTGCAACGGGAAGAGATTTTCCAGATGCACTTACTTCAGGTCCACTTTTAGCTAAGAAGGATATGCCATTAATATTGGTGGACGGAAGAAATAATGAAAATTTACCAAGAGGAATAAAAGGTTCTTATACGTTTGGTGGGACTATGTCAGTAAAACAGGAATACGGAAAAAGACTATTTGGAAAAAATAGGTATGAAACGGCAGAAAAGATAGCAGAGGAAATAGGCAAATATGATACAGTGGTACTAGCATCTGGAATGGTATATGCAGATGCATTATCAGCTACACCATTGGCGAATAAATTGAATGCGC
Source organism: Lachnospiraceae bacterium (assembly GCA_036570305.1). GTDB lineage: Bacteria > Bacillota > Clostridia > Lachnospirales > Lachnospiraceae > JAQVHQ01. The sequence continues at coordinate 1,222 of DATCYL010000163.1, read as the reverse complement.
CGATACTTTTGTCAAAGAAAAATACTATGACTCAGGCTACAAAAGATTTGGTAAAGAAAGCAAAAAAGGTAGTGATAGTAGGCGGTAAAGGTTCGATATCTGATGATGTGGTCAAAGAAATAAAAAATATATCTACTAGTGATAAAACTAAGGATGATAAAACAAAGTCGGATGCAAAAAAACCAGAGACAAAGAAACCAGAGAAACCACAGGCAAAAATTACTGGAATCAAGATAAATCCACAAGAAGTAAGTATTGCAAAGGGAGAGAGTGTAGATTTTTCAGCACAAGTCGAAGGGGACAGTCTGACAGAATCCGATAAGGAAGTGGTTTGGTCAATAGTCGGAGACCACAATGAAAAAACAAAAATAGAAAATGGAAAACTAACTGTTAGTCCTGATGAAGAAGCTAAAAGTTTGAAAGTAAAGGTCGTGTCTAAAAAGGACTCTACAAAGGAAGCTACTGCTACAGTTAATTTGAAAAACTTGCCTAAGGTTACAAATGTTAAAATAACAAATAATATTGAAACTATAAAAGCAGGAGAAAAGGTAAGTATGCAGGCTAGTGTAGAAGGAAATGATACGCTTATAGAAAAGTCAGTTAGGTGGTCTATAGTAGGCGCAAGTGATGTGACAAACACTAAAATAAATGAATCTACAGGGGAGCTGACAATAGGAAAAAATGAAACAGCAGATAGCATAACCGTAATAGCGACATCAAAATTTGACCAGATGAAGAAGGCAGAGAAAACGATAAAGATTAAATCAGTGACAAGTGTGGCTATATCTGGAGATGGCTCAGTAGAAAAGGGAAAAACAATACAATTAACTGTTAAAGTTGAAGGAAAAAATTTAGAGGAAGTAGATAAGACAGTTGACTGGTCTCTAGATGGTAAGTATGTTGCAGGAACTAAGATAGAGAAGAATGACAAAGGAGCCTTGTTGACAGTTTCAAGTAATGAAACTCAAAAATCTGTGAAAATTAAAGCTATATCTACCTTGTCTAACAAGGAGTTTATGAAAGTAATTTCTGTAAAAGAAGGATTGAAAAAGCCGATTTTAGAGGAATTTAAAATTGCATCTGGTTCATTTGAGTATGCTTCAATAGTTGTACGTGATACAGTTGGTATATATGGAGAAACAGATGGCATACCATATGCAAAATTTAAAGAAAGTGAAGAATGGTGGGATGCTATAAACACAGGATTCGCCCCTGTCGGTGG
>DATCYL010000162.1:0-21673 GCA_036570305.1 Lachnospiraceae bacterium | reverse complement strand
CTGATTATAACAAAAAAGATGCATCTTGTAAATAAAAAGAAGTCATCCCAAAAGATTTTGACGAAAAGCTCTTTCCCTTGTTATAATAAAGTTATTACATAGAAAGAGATGGAAAATTATGGAAAATCGCAGCTTGGAATTGATGAAAAAAGCGGATACATATAGTAAAGAACTGAAATTAAAGAGAGTTTTCGTTGGCGGTTATAAAAAGCAGATGGTAGATACGTCCATAGAAGAGTTGACCAGCCTTTATAGGGAAGTGATGGAGGAGAAAGATTTAGAGGGCGAGCGTGCTCTAAAAAGGGTGGAAGAGGATTTGGATAAGGCTCTTCAAAAAATAGAAAGCTTAGAGCAACAAAAGGAAGAACTTCACCACCAATATAAAAGAGCTGAGGAAAAGTATGAAAGTGAAATGGTAAAAATTGCCGGTATGAAAGAGCAGTTGGCAGAAGCTATGGTACAGACCAATCAAGAGAAGGTAAGAACCATTAAAGCTGCCAAGGACGAGGCAAAAGAAATTCTGGAGAATGCCCATGAGCAGGCAGCCCAGATTATGGATGACCGCCTGGTGGAATTAAATCGTCTGGTGGAGGAAAAGTGTAAGGAATTAGAGGAGTTGGAAGCGGGACGTGCACAAGGTGTCGTAGCAGTTGATGACATACAGGCACAATTAAACCAGCTAACCTTTAAGTTATCCCATATTAAAAGGATGCTGCAAAAGCCGACACCGTCGGCAAGTCAGATTTTTAAGGATAAGGAAGAGCAGGTTGTCTCTTAAGGATAAGGAAGAGAAAAGGCGGAGATTTTTAAGGAATCTTACTTGACTTTTTTTGGAAAAAAGCCTTATAATAGGCCAGAGAAAAGACTTTGACGAAGAGAGTACCTTTGTTTTGAAAGGAAAGCGAATCCGGGAGGGTGTAAGCCGGAGACGAGTAGGAATATAGGGAAAATCACTTCCGAGTTTTGGCATGAACGAAAAATTTCTAGTAGAGGCCAACGGCACTCACCGTTATCAGAGTACGTATATGATGGTATACAAGTAAAGGTGGTATAGCGATAGTAGATACTCTCGTCCTTTTACGGGCGGGAGTTTTTTTATTACAAAAAAGGAGGATGTATATGTACCAGAAAGTATCGACGAATATGAATTTCGTGGAGAGAGAAAAAGCAACAGAAAAATTTTGGAAAGAGCATGATATTTTTAAAAAAAGTATGGAAAACCGCAAAGAGGGAGAGACTTATACCTTTTATGACGGTCCTCCGACAGCAAATGGAAAGCCTCATATCGGACATGTTTTGACACGTGTTATCAAGGATATGATTCCTCGTTATAGAACAATGAAAGGTTACATGGTGCCAAGAAAGGCAGGATGGGACACTCATGGGCTTCCCGTAGAGTTGGAAGTGGAAAAACTTTTGGGACTTGACGGTAAAGAGCAGATTGAAGACTATGGTTTAAAGCCCTTTATCGACCATTGTAAAGAGAGTGTTTGGAAATATAAAGGAATGTGGGAAGATTTCTCCGGAACCGTAGGTTTCTGGGCAGATATGGATGATCCTTATGTTACCTATCATGATGACTTTATTGAGTCTGAGTGGTGGGCTTTAAAAGAAATCTGGAATAAGGGTCTTTTATATAAGGGATATAAGGTAGTTCCTTACTGTCCACGTTGCGGTACTCCTCTTTCCAGCCATGAAGTGGCACAGGGATATAAGGATGTGAAAGAACGTTCGGCGATTGTACGCTTTAAAGTAAAGGGAGAAGATGCTTATATTTTGGCATGGACAACCACTCCATGGACACTGCCGTCCAATGTGGCGCTTTGTGTGAATCCACAGGAGACCTATGTAAAGGTAAAAAATAAAGAATATACCTATTATATGGCAGAAGCTTTAGTGGAGACAGTTCTTGGCGAAGATGTAGAAGTTTTGGAGACTTTTGTCGGAAAAGATTTGGAATATAAAGAATATGAACCATTATTCCCGGAAGTTCATCAAAATTTGAATTTGAAAAAGAAAGCGCACTATGTAGTGTGTGATAGCTATGTTACTTTGACAGACGGTACCGGAGTCGTACACATTGCACCGGCATTCGGTGAGGATGATGCCAAAGTAGGAAGAAACTATGATCTTCCTTTAGTTCAGCTTGTGGATGAAAAGGGAGAGCTTACAAGCGAAACCCCTTGGGCAGGAACCTTTGTAAAGAAAGCGGATATGCCTATTTTACAGTATCTGGAAGATAAGGGGCTTTTATTTGCGGCACCTAACTTTGAACACAGCTATCCACACTGTTGGAGATGTGATACACCGCTTATCTACTATGCGAGAGAGTCTTGGTTTATTAAGATGACCGCGGTAAAAGAAGACTTGATTAGAAACAACAATACTATTCATTGGATTCCGGAAAGCATTGGAAAGGGTCGTTTTGGTGATTGGCTTGAAAATGTACAGGATTGGGGAATTTCCCGTAATCGTTACTGGGGAACTCCGCTCAATGTATGGGAATGTAGCTGTGGACATATGCATTCTATCGGAAGTAAGGAAGAGTTAAGGTCTATGTCGGATAACTGTCCGGAGGATATCGAACTTCACAGACCATACATTGATGAAGTGACGATTAAGTGTCCTGAGTGTGGAGGGCAGATGCATCGTGTACCGGAGGTTATTGACTGTTGGTTTGATTCCGGAGCTATGCCTTTTGCGCAACATCATTATCCTTTTGAGAATAAGGAGCTATTTGAGCAACAATTCCCTGCAAACTTTATATCCGAGGCAGTAGACCAGACAAGAGGATGGTTCTATTCCCTTTTGGCAATTTCCACCCTGATATTTAACCAGGCTCCTTACAAAAATGTAATTGTACTTGGGCATGTTCAGGATGAAAACGGACAAAAAATGAGTAAATCCAAAGGCAATGCAGTGGATCCTTTTGATGCTTTGGAACAATACGGAGCAGACGCTATTCGCTGGTACTTCTATATTAACAGTGCTCCATGGTTGCCAAACCGTTTCCATGGAAAGGCAGTTATGGAAGGGCAGAGAAAATTCATGGGTACTCTATGGAATACTTACGCTTTCTTTGTATTGTATGCCAATATTGATAAATTCGATGCAAGCAAGTACCAATTAGAATATGATAAATTAAGTCTGATGGATAAATGGTTGCTTTCCAAGTTAAATACTTTAGTTAAAACAGTAGATAATCATTTGGAAAACTATAAGATTCCGGAGAGTGCAAGAGCTCTTCAGGAGTTTGTAGATGATATGAGTAACTGGTATGTAAGACGAAGCAGAGAACGTTTCTGGGCAAAAGATATGCCACAGGATAAAATCAATGCTTACATGACCCTATATACAGCTCTTGTTACGGTAGCCAAAGTGGCAGCTCCTATGATTCCTTTTATGACAGAAGATATTTACAGAAATCTGGTTTGCAGTATTGATGCTTCGGCTCCGGAAAGTGTACATTTGTGTGACTTCCCTGTAGCTAATGAAAGCTGGATTGACAAAGAGTTGGAAGCAAATATGGAAAATCTCTTGGAAATTGTAGTTATGGGACGTGCTTGTAGAAATACAGCCAATATTAAGAATAGACAGCCGATAGGAAATATGTTTGTGAAAGCTGACTTTGAATTATCCGATTTCTACAAAGAGATTATTGAAGATGAGTTAAACGTAAAAACCCTTACCTTTACCGAGGATGTGAGAGATTTTACTTCTTACACATTTAAACCGCAATTAAAGACGGTAGGACCTAAGTTTGGAAAATATCTTGGTAAAATCCGTCAGATGCTTTCAGAGCTTGATGGAAACAAGGCCATGGATCAGGTAAATGCCGAAGGCTCTCTGAAGCTTGACATTGATGGAGAAGAGATTGTACTATTAAAAGAGGATTTACTGATTGATATGGCACAGATGGAAGGCTATGTATCAGAATCCGACAATAGTATTACTGTTGTTTTGGATACAAACTTAAGTCAGGAACTTATCGAAGAAGGTTTTGTAAGAGAGCTGATTAGTAAAATTCAGACTATGAGAAAAGAAGCCGGATTTGAGGTTATGGATAAGATTCGTCTGTTTGTAAAAGACAACGAGAAAATCGAGAAAATTATGCAGGCACACAAGGAAGAAATCCTGGGAGAAGTGTTGGCAGAAGAGTTGTTCTTAGGAGAAACTAAAGGATACGAAAAAGAATGGAAGATTAATACAGAACACGTTCTTATGGGTGTCGAGAAGATTTCCTAAGGGAAAGTTAAGGAGAAAAAGATGGTAAAGGGTAAGTTTGATAAAGCGCAGTTTAAGAAAGAAGTTCAGGAGAATGTAAAGACACTTTTTCGTAAAAATATGGAAGAGGCGACTGCTGAACAGTTGTTTCAGGCAGTTTCTTATGCTGTAAAAGAAGATGTAATTGACAACTGGTTAAAATCACAAGAGCAGTTTGCAAAAGATGACCCAAAGATTGTTTACTACATGTCCATGGAATTTTTGATGGGACGAGCTTTAGGCAATAACCTGATTAATTTAACATATTATAAAGAAGTAAAAGAAGCTTTGGAGGAAATGGGAGTAGATTTAAATGTCATTGAAGACCAGGAGCCGGATCCGGCTCTTGGAAACGGTGGACTTGGAAGATTGGCTGCCTGCTTTATGGATTCTTTGGCTACTTTGGGGTATTGTGCCTATGGGTGCGGTATTCGTTATCGCTACGGTATGTTTAAACAAAAAATTGAGGACGGTTATCAGGTAGAGGTACCGGATACCTGGTTAAAGAACGGTTATCCTTTTGAACTTAGACGTCCGGAACTTGCAAAAGAAGTAAAATTCGGCGGCCATGTGCGTATAGAATACGATGAGGCGACCGGTAAAAATCGTTTTATCCAGGAAGGTTACCAATCGGTTCGTGCAATTCCTTATGATATGCCTATTGTGGGTTACGGAAATAATGTGGTAGATACTCTTCGTATTTGGGATGCGGAAGCTATTAATGATTTTCAATTGGATTCCTTTGATAAGGGAGATTACAAAAAAGCGGTAGAACAGGAAAATCTGGCTAGAAATATTGTAGAAGTTTTATATCCTAATGATAATCATTATGCAGGAAAAGAGCTTCGCCTAAAACAACAGTATTTTTTTATTTCCGCCAGCGTGCAGGAAGCTATTGAAAAATATAAAAGAAAGCACGAAGATTTGAAAAAATTCCACGAAAAGGTGGCATTTCAGCTAAATGATACACATCCGACAGTAGCGGTAGCGGAATTGATGAGAATTCTTGTGGATGAAGAGAACTTAAGCTGGGATGAAGCCTGGGAGATTACCTGTAAAACTTGTGCTTATACCAACCATACTATTATGGCAGAGGCTTTGGAAAAATGGCCGATTGAACTTTTCTCCAGATTGCTTCCTCGTATTTATCAGATTATCGAGGAGATTAATAGAAGATTTATCAAAGATATTGAAAAGAAATTCCCTAATGATTACCATATGATTGAAAAAATGGCAATCATTTATGACGGACAGGTAAAAATGGCGCATTTGGCAATTGCAGGAGGACACTCTGTAAATGGTGTAGCCAGATTACATACGGAAATTCTTAAAAACGAAGAATTAAAAGAGTTTTATCAGATGTTTCCGGAGAAGTTTAACAATAAAACTAACGGTATTACACAAAGACGTTTCCTTCTTCATGGAAATCCTCTTTTGGCAGATTGGATTACAGACCATATCGGTTCAGAATGGATTACTGATTTAAGTCAGATTTCCAAATTGAAAATTTATGCAGAAGATAAAAAAGCACAGGCGGAATTTATGAATATTAAATACCAGAATAAGCTTCGTTTGGCAAAGTATATCAAGGAACACAATGGAATCGATGTTGATCCTCGTTCTATTTTTGATGTGCAGGTGAAACGTCTCCATGAATATAAGAGACAGCTTTTAAATATTTTGCATGTTATGTATCTGTATAATGAATTAAAGCAGCATCCGGAAAGAGATATGTATCCAAGAACTTTTATTTTTGGAGCAAAGGCGGCTGCCGGCTATAGAAGGGCTAAGCTTACTATTAAGTTGATTAATGCAGTAGCGGATATTATTAATAATGATGAATCCATCAATGGAAAAATTAAAGTAGTATTTATTGAGAACTATCGCGTGTCAAATGCTGAGATGGTTTTTGCTGCGGCAGATGTATCAGAACAGATTTCTACGGCAAGTAAAGAAGCTTCAGGAACCGGAAACATGAAATTTATGTTAAACGGTGCTTTGACTATGGGAACTATGGATGGTGCCAATGTGGAAATGGTAGAAGAAATGGGCGAGGAGAATGCCTTTATTTTCGGTTTGCGTGCAGAGGAAGTTATTAATTACGAGCTTCATGGCGGTTATGATCCTATGAATATCTTTAATAATGACGGTGAGATTCGCCAGGTACTGATGCAGTTGATTAATGGAATGTATTCTCCAAAAGATCCTGAATTATTCAGGGATATTTATGATTCGCTCTTAAATACTAAGAGTTCTGACAGAGCAGATACCTATTTTATCCTGGCTGATTTCCGTGCTTATGTGGAGGCACAAAAGAAAGTGGGAGAAAAATATAAGGAGGAAGCTGCCTGGGCAAAGAGCGCTATCTTAAATACTGCCAGTGCAGGGAAGTTTACTTCTGATAGAACCATTCAAGAATATGTAGATGATATCTGGCACTTGGATAGGGTTGTAGTAAAATAAGTAGCAAAGGTAATAAAATAAGTTTTAAAAAGGCAAGAGCCTCCATTAGTTTAAGCCGGTGGAGGACTTGTCTTTTTTGCTATGAAAAAATGTTTTTTATAAGTTTTTTTGGAATTTAAGAAGAGTAGAGCTTATCAGTGTTGAGGAAGTGTTTTTGGGAGGAGCTTTTTATATTGTAAGCTAATTGTGGGAGAATTTGGAAGGTAAAGAAAAGTAAACTTTTTGACACAATCTGATTTGCTATGGTACAATAATTTAGATTATAGGTAAATTTAAATACTAAGGAAATAGGACTGATTACAGCCATAAGATAGAACTGGTTGTCTTGGTTTCGGTGGTAAAAGAAAAGTAAATTTAGGGGTGAACAGATTGGATAAAGCGGAATACAAGATTAAATTAGAAGAAATTAATCGCCTGGTAGAGCAGCAGGATTATGAAAGTGCTTTAGAAATCGTAGATACCATTGACTGGAGAAGAGTAAAAAGTGTCAAAACTCTAGTGACAGTTGCAGATATATACGAGGCAAACAGACAGTATGCCAATGCAAAAACCGTATTAAAACTGGCTTTGGATAAAGCGACTATTGGAAAGTCTATTTTATACCGATTATCGGAAATTAGTATAAAAACCAAAGATTTTGATGATGCGGTAGGGTATTATACAGAGTTTATGAGTGTAGCGCCCAAGGATAATTCAAAATATATTTTAAAATATAAAATTTATAGGGGAAGAAAATCTTCTATTGAAGAGCAAATCGCTATTCTGGAAGAATACAAAGAGCACGAGTATACAGAACGTTGGTCTTATGAGCTGGCAAGACTTTATCAAAGAGCCGGGATGATAGATAAGTGTGTAGAAGAATGTGATGACTTAATTCTTTGGTTCAGTGACGGAAATTATGTGCTTAAGGCCATGGAAATGAAGAAAAAGTACGCCCCTCTTACACCGGCACAGCTAGAAACGTTAAAAGAAATTGAAAATAGAAAACAGAAAAAACAAGAAAAGTCAGAAGAGCTTTCAGAGTTAAAAGAAGAAGATATCGACAAGATTGTTGCGAATGCGGCATCGATGGAAATGAATTTAAAGAAACTTGATGATGCCGGAGCTGCTTTAGCAAAAGAAGCGAAGTTGGATGAAGAAAAAGGGGGGGGAAGAAAACCGGAAATTTCTATCCCACAGTTTTCGGAGAATTTGCAGGCAAAATTAGTGCAGAGTATTCGTAGTGTTTTTTCTGGTAAGGAAGAGGACGGTTTGCAGTCTGATCAGTATGTAAGGGAAAGTATTCCGGATTTACTGGAAGAGCCTTATATAGAAGATATGGCAGATTATGAGGAAGTGCAGGAATTAGAGCCGGAAAACCTCGTATCAAAGAAAATGAAAACAAAAACACCTCAAATTTCTATGGAAGAAGTAAATAAGGTAGAAAACACATCACAAGCTGCTAAAGAAGCCACAGAAAAAGAATCTGTGGAAGAGCTTTCTGCTGAAGAGGTAGAGGAACTTTTAAAGGAAACTGCCGGAAATTTGGCAGGGGAAGTAGCTTCCGGAGGATACAAGGCAACAGCTCTTACAGAAGAAGAGCGTCTTTTGGAGACCCAGAGGCTTGCTAAGGCAGAGCGTGAGGCAAAAGCTGAGGCTGAGCTAAAGAAACAGGAAGCGACAAAGCAGGCAGCACTTGCCGCTTTGGAAAAAGAGAGGCTTGCCAAGGATTTAGGTTTAACCAGAGAGTTTAATTTCGATAAAGAAGTAAAAGACTTACAGGCAAAAGAAAAAGAAGATGAAGCTAAGCGCTTGCAGGAGGCAAAAGAGGCGTCTAAGGGCCTTTTGTCGGCAGTAAGTGCGGCGGAAGCTGCTATGGAAGAGACCGATAAGCAAAAAGAGGCGGTAGTCAGTTCCTTGAAAAATGACAGCTTTATTTTGCCGGAAGAAGTACAAAAAGAAATCGAAGAAAAGCGTCTTGAAAAAGAAGAGAGAGAAAAAGAGCTTCAAAAGGAAGAAGAGCTGGATGAATTTGCTTTCGTAGAGAAGTTGGAAGCAAAAAAGGCGCAGGAGAAAAAGGAAGAAGTTTTTGAGGAAGAGGAAAAACTTCTGGAAAAAGAAGAATTTGAAATTAAAATTGATGAGAGTATTGTAGACAAGGTGTTAAAGGAAGAAGAGGAAAAAGAGCAACCTTCTCTCGTCGATGAAAATAGTGAATTGTCTGAATCAGAAGAAAAGATGGATGCAGAGGAAGTGTCTAAAGAAGATAGTGAAGAGGAAGAGGAGAGCGAACTTCCTAATTCTACCGAGGAAGATAAGGAAACAGTGGTAACTGAGCCTGAGGAAAAAGAAGCAGCTAAAGACTCGGTAGAAACGCAGAATACGGAAGTAAAGACCAATACTGAGGAAACTTTAGATGAGGAAGAATTAAATCAGGAGGAAGTTCAAGAGGAAATGCTTGAGGAAGAAGAAATCCAAGAAGAGCCTACTGATATTTTGTCGCTTTCCGAGAAAACAAAAGAAGAGTCGCTAGAAGAGGAATCCAAAGAAGAGGATATACTTTCTAAGGGCGAGGGTATCAAGGATAAAAACTTGTTTACAGGAATTTTTGCTAAGGTAAAAGGCTGGTTCTATGAGAAAGAAGAAGCCGAAGAAGAGTCAAAAGAAGAACTTTCTGAGCTTGAGGACGGGGTAAGTCTTGAGGAGATAGAAGACTTAGCAAAACCACAAGAAAAGGAAATGGATAAGGCGGAAGAAGAGCTAGAAGAGAAGTCTATAGAAGAGGAAAGCCAGCCTTTCATAGAAGAAAAAGGTGGGGAAGCGGTATCTGAAAAAGATGAATTGGATGAATTGGCAGAAAAGCTGGGGCTGGAAGCAATGAAGTTGGAGATTCAGGAAATGGCATCCGAAAAAGTCTTAGAAACTGAGGTTGAGGGCGAAGAGGATGTGACTGAGCTTTTGGAAGAGCCACAAGAGTATCTTGAAGATTTGCCACCGGTAGAGCCTAGAAAACTTTCCCAGGAGGAAAAGCGAATTTTCACTTATTTTGCAAGGATTCCGGGACTTGATATGCAAATTACCGAAGCACTTGAGTATATACATAGAGGTGCTTATCTAAAGACTTCAAAGCAGGGAAATATTGTCATTGTAGGACGTCATGGAAGTGGCAAGACTAAGATGGCAAGAGATCTGGTAAAAGCAGCCTGCCTTACCTTGCGCTTGCCGGCGGCAAAGGTAGCATTTTTAGATGCCTCGGATTTAAATGAAAAGGATCCGGCGACTATAGTTGGAAAGCTTTTGGGAGGATTTTTGGTAATAGAAAGAGCGTCCTATATGCATGCGCAAACAGTTGAGAAGTTGACTCAGGCAATGTCCTTTAGGACAGACTCTTTGAAGGTTATTTTGGAGGATGAAAAGTATAATATTAGAAATCTGATGCAGGGAAATCCTGCTTTTGCAGACTTCTTTGACTATACAATCACAATACCCGTATTTACTAATGATGAATTAGTTTCTTTTGCAAAAACATATGTAAAAGAAGAGGGCTATCGTATGGAAGAGCGAGGTGTGTTGGCACTTTACAGATTAATCGGAGAAAACCAAAATGAAAATGAGCCGATGACGGTTGGTGATGTCAAAGCTTTTGTCGACAGGGCAATCGGGCGAGCAAACAGAGGTGGACGAAAACCGGGAAGAAGAATATCAAAGCGTCATTTAGATGGAGAGAATCGTATCTATCTGTATGAAAAAGATTTTGATAAGTAGAGGTAAAAAATGAGAGAACCATATTTGGGAGACCCTAAAAAAACCATAGAAGTTCTTCAAAAATATGATTTCATTTTTCAAAAAAAGTTTGGCCAGAATTTTTTGGTAGACAGACATGTTTTGGATAAGATTGTAAACGCAGCAAATATAACAAAAGAAGATTTTGTCGTAGAGATTGGGCCGGGGATAGGAACTCTGACCCAATATCTTGCGTTTAAGGCGAGAAAAGTGCTTGCAGTGGAAATTGATAAGGCCTTGATTCCCATCTTAGAAGATACATTGAGTGATTTTGAAAATGTGTCAGTATTAAATGAAGATATTTTAAAAGTGGATATAAAAAAATTGGTAGAGGAAGAAAATGGCGGAAAACCCATTAAGGTGGTGGCAAATTTGCCCTATTATATTACAACACCGATTATTATGAATTTATTTGAAAGCCATGTACCCTTGGAGTCTGTGACTGTGATGGTGCAAAAGGAAGTGGCAAGTCGTATGCAGGAAGGACCCGGGAGCAAGGAGTATGGAGCTTTGTCTTTAGCGGTGCAATATTATGCAAGTCCTTATATTGTAGCAAATGTACCTCAAAATTGTTTTATGCCAAGACCTAAAGTCGGTAGTGCCGTAATTCGTCTTACCAATCATAAGGAGCCACCGGTATTGGTGGAGGATGAGAAGCTTATGTTTGATTTAATCCGTGCTTCTTTTAACCAGAGAAGGAAAACGCTGGTTAATGGATTAAAAAATGCGGGATTTATTCCTTTTACAAAAGAGCAGATAGAAAGTGCTATCGATGGTTTGGGGTGGAGTGCTACGATTCGAGGAGAGACCTTGGATTTGCAAGCATTTGCAGATTTGGCAAACTTTCTAAAAAGCAATGAAAATAGACTTGGTAAAAATGGTAAAATGGAATAATAGAATAGTAAACAAGTAGGAAAAGATAAATAAAAAAACTAAAAAAAAGAACGGAAAAATATACATTTTTACAAAAATAAATGAAATATTCACTATTTGTTCAAAAAAAGTTCATTTATTCTTGTTAATATAATATCAGTTCAAAGGCGAGTGAACTATCGTGTATTTCACTACACATATTAAATTTTTTCATAATAATTGCCCCGGTAGATACTACCGGGGCACTCCTCATTTATGGGATAATTAAGGGCGACTCTTATCAGTTGCCTTTTTTTCTGCTTTGATTTTTGCTTCAAATTCTTTGATTTCCTCATTGAGGGAGAGCATTTTTTGATCTAACATAGAAACGAAGCTGGCACAGTCTTTTAATTCCTGGCTGATATGCTTTGGAGCATTACCCTCCAGTTTATAATAAATCTTGTGTTCTAAGGTGGCCCAAAAATCCTGTGCAACTGTTCGGATTTGAATCTCTACAGTAGTATCTACTACACTATCAGATAAAAAAATGGGTACACTAATAAGCATATGATAGCTTTGGTAACCACTGGGTTTTGGATTTTTCATATAATCTTGAAGCTCCAAAACGGTAAGATCACTTTGTTTGGCAATCATATCGGCTATTCTGTAGATATCAGAAGTAAAAGAACAGGTGATGCGAATACCGGCGATATCTGTAACATATTTAATCATATTTTCAATTGTTGATTCATATCCATGTTTTTTTAATTTTTTAACAATGCTATCAGCGGTTTTTAATCTGGATTTTACATGCTCAATAGGATTGTACTGATGAATATGTTGAAATTCATCATTTAAAATTTCAATTTTAGTTCCCACTTCTTTTAAAGCGGCATTATAAAGAAACATCAAAGTTTCCCAATTATTTACATCATCAACAGAATTAATAGGTAAAGAACCATTTATCATTGACATACCTCATTTCGTAAAATTGCATACGATTGATTATATCATAATTATACAAAAACGGGAAACAATTTAGAAAAATTTTATGGAAAATAATGGATAGTTTATTTTTCTATTCCCTGTCGGGCAGCAATTCCCTTATCAAAGGGATGCTTGATTTTTTTGATTTCTGACACGTAATCAGCCATAGCAATCAGTTCCCGGCTGGGTTCTTGTCCGGTTAAAATAACTTCCAAATTTTCGGGCTTGTTTTTAAGAAAATCAATCAATAAATTTTCGGAAAAAAGACCGGCACGGATGGTATAAATAATTTCATCTAAAAATAAGACTTTGATGTTTTGTTGGGAAACAATATCCAAGAGCTTTTGAAATTGTTCTTCATAATAGTCTTTTCTGTCTTCTTTTTCTTCGGCACTCATTTGAAAACTGAATTTTTCTCGGTTTAAACCGTCGATTACGGTAAAGTTTGGAAGTTCTTTTAAGAGAAGCCGTTCACTACTTGTGTTATCTTTCATAAACTGGTATAAAAGCACAGGAAAACCAAAAGCGGCAGCTCTTAAGCTAAGTCCTAAGGCAGCGGTGGTTTTCCCTTTTCCATTTCCGCAATAAATATGGATAAGTCCTTTGTTTTGCATAGAAGTCTCCTTTTGTTTATAGTTTTATAAAATAGGAATTAGTAAAAATAATAGATGAGAATGAGTCATAAATTATCTTTTATCAAAAATAATTTATGACTAAAAATCCTATTTTAGAAAATGTTAAAGTCCTGTTAATGACTGTGGATGATTAAGGGAGGTCAAGTTTCATATCCCCATTTTTAATTAGTCCCTTCTTTCTCATTAGATGAGCAAAGAGAAAGCTTAAAAAGCCGGGCAGAAGAAATTGGATGAGAAGAATTTTTAAAGTTAAAAATCCTAAATCATGGCTGCCTTTCATAGTCTCCCAAGTCATAAGAGGTCCTACCAGTCCCGCAGTTCCCATACCTGAGCCGGTGGCGTTATTAGTCATTTTAAAAAATATAGTGCTGATGGGTCCTAAGATAGCACTGGAAAGAATAGCGGGAAGCCAGATAAGGGGCTTTTTTAAAATGTTTGGAACTTGTAGCATGGAAGTTCCAAGACCCTGAGCAAAAAGACCGCTAATTTTATTTTCCTTAAAGCTGGCAACAGCAAAGCCAATCATATTGCAACAACACCCAACCGTTGCAGCACCTGCGGCAAGCCCGGAAAGATTTAAGATAATGCCTATAGCTGCAGAGCTAATGGGAAGTGTCAATAAAATTCCCATGGTAACGGAAACGACGATTCCCATAAGAAGAGGCTGTTGGTCTACTCCCCAGTTGATAAATTTTCCCAGTGTATTCATAAAAGAGCTGATAGGGGGACCTACTAAAAGTCCTATGGCAGATCCGGTTAATATACCGGTTAGGGGTGTTAGAATAATGTCCAAAGTGGTACGTCCGGAGACAATCTTGGCAAAGGTAAAAGCAACAAAAGCTGCAATAAAGGCACCTAAAGGTTCTCCGGGACCTGAAAGAACTACTGTATTTTCTACAAATAGTCTGCCTGATAAAATAGGGGATGCATAGCCTCCCGCAAATCCTGCAACAGCACTTGCCAGAGTTACCAAAGGACTGCCTTTGTACTTGCAGGCAAGTCCTATTCCAATACCTGCGCTAGTAAGGGAAGCGGCAAGTCTGCCAAACCAGATAATCGCTTGGGGGATGATGGGGGGCAGAGGACTGATAGAAAGCAAATTTCCCAATTGTTGTAAAATAGTGCCGATAATCAAGGTGGAAAAAAGCCCCAGAGCCATACCGCTTAATCCGTCAATAAAGACATGTTGTAATAATTTTTTCATAAAAAGCTCCTTTTAGGAAAATATAAGGTTAAAATAGTTATCTTTATGCTATTCTAGTGTGGGAAGCTTAGACTTGTCAAGGTGCGAAAGCAATACATAAAGACCTTGTTACCATCCCTTTATAGTGGATTGTAACAAGGTCTTTATAAAAGTGCCGACTGCTTAAAATAAAGCAGATAAAGATTGAATTAATTTTGGGATTTGTATGCGTAGAGCCGAAATCGTCATGAATAAAACGAACACATAACTGATTGTCATACAAATACGCAATACAGTTGGTTTTTTGTAGCCCTTATTAATATCGCTTCTCCATAAAAGAAGAAGGATAAATAATCCGGCAACAGGTGTTGCGATGGAGGTAGCTACATTTGCCATCAAAATCAGTTGTGTGGGAGAGCCGCCATAGCTATAGCAGATAACCATTGCAAAGGCCAAGCAGATTAAACAACCAATGCGGATGAATCTGCTCTCAAGTCCAACCTCTTTTTCAATACCGGCACTTAAAAGTACCATACCTCTTTGTGTGTTTCCAAGTAAGGAAGAAAAACCGGCACCCAAAAGAGCAATTCCCATAATATAATTGGCAGCACGACCTAAGATAGGCATTAACATCTGCGCCAATTGTGCAGGGGCAGCGATTTTTTCACCTGTAGGGTGAAGTACGATAGCACCAACCAAAATAATAGCACCGGAGATTAAAACAACACTGATTACGTGAATGAAAGCATCTGTAAACATGACTCCGTTAAATAAATCCTCTTTCTTCCACTTTTTTTCTTTACCAAGATAAGTGCTGTAGATACCGGTGGTAACAGCGGCGTTGGTAGAGATAAAAGCAAGAGCGGTGGTAAGAGAACCCTTGGGAACTGCAAATCCAAAAAGTCCTTTACCAAAGCCTGACCAGTCAGGTCCTCCAACACCGATTAAGGTGGCGTAGAAAGATAAAATCATACCTAAAATACATAAGGTAATAATTTTTTCTACTTTAGAGTAGACATTTTTTGTAAAGTAACAATAAATAACAACGGCAATCATGAAAGCGGAACCTAATTTCCAGTTTAGACCGGTAATTAAGGTAACTCCGGCACCTGTACCGGAAATATTTCCCATGGTAAAGAATAGGCAAGCTAAAAACAAGGTGATACCTACAAAAATGGAAGCCCCTTTTCCATAATATTTACGGATAGCATGAATAGTGGGAAGTCCGGTGATAATAGCAAGCCTGTTTGTTGACATCATAAAGGTGATGCCCATGAAAATAATGGGGAACATCAGCCAGATTAAGGAATAGCCATAATTACTTCCCAGCATAGCAGCCGTAGTAATGGCGCCCGGACCTATTACAATACCTGTGGCAATAAGCCCGGGGCCAATTCTTTTTAATAGCTCTAATATGGGAAGACGTTTAATCTGAGAACCAAAAACTTCATCTTTATTTTCGTTTGTACTCATGATGAACCCTCCCTTGGCTCCTTATTATTTAAACTGTTCCATATCTACTGTAGGAAGTTGACTGTTTTTGAGTCCTAAAGCTACCCAGTCTTTTTCTTCCTGATCAAGTGGAAGTACAGGTTTTCTCATTAAAGCATTGGAGAAGATTCCCCTCTGATAAAGGGCTTCTTTTAATCTTGCATGAGCTTCTCCGGAGGGTTGTCCGCCACCGTAGATAGCCTGAGAGATATGGTAGATTCTATCAGACCAGTCCTGAGCCTCTTTTAAGGTATGCTTATCAGGGTTGGCAAAAACTTCTCTTGCAGGGCAGATGATCTCTGGTACACATCCGGCAAAACCGATTAAAGCACCATCCATTCCGGGGAACCAGCTTACGCAAAGTGTTTCATCGTGACAGGTAATAAGAGAAATATCAGGGCATTCCTGACGAAGAAGTCTAACGTCATGCTCATAGATAGATGTTACACGAGTTCCCATTTTGATACATTTTACATGATCGATTTCCTTGCACATTTTAATTAAGGTTTCTACCGGATAGAAAGCCTTGCTGGTAGCCGGATATAAGTGAATAATGATATCGATATCAGCGCCCTCAGCCACATCTTTTACATATTCAAAAGGAGCATCAGGGTTCATACCGAAACGTAACCACATGTGAGGAGGCATTAATAAGATACCGTCAGCACCGGCTTCTTTTGCTTCTTTTGCCATCTCAATGGATTCTGCTGTATTTTCACAGTTTACTCCGGAGATAATTGTCATAACATCGCCACATTCTTCGGCACAGATTTCTACGACTCTTTTTCTTTCCGCACGAGTAAGTCCTGTGATTTCACCTGTGTGTCCGTTACAAACTAAACCATCCATTCCTTTTCCGTAGAAGGATTTAATCCAACGAAGATAAGCACGAAATTCAGTTTCATTAATAGAGAAATCTTCATTTAAAGGAACAGAAACTGCCGGGAAAATAGTTTTGAAATTTTTAACTTTAGCCATAATAAAAAATCTCCTTTTCTTATATTTGCTTGCTATGTGCAAACGTTTGTAGTTGCTTGATAAGATGTTTATAACATGCTAAAGAAAAGTGGTCAATAAAATAGACATTCTCTGCAATTCTTTGCATATCCAATGCAATAAATTGCATAAAATGACAAAATATATAAAAAAATAGAGAAAAAATTAGGCATATTATTGAAAAATAAAAATTGAAATGTTATAGTAATTAAAACAAACGTTTGCACAAAGGAGAAGAAAGTTTTTATGGCAACATTAAAAGATGTGGCGAAATTGGCAAATGTAGATGTAAGTACAGTTTCCCGAGCATTAAATAACACATCTTATGTACATCCAGATACGAAAAAGAGGGTACTAAAGGCAGTAAAAGAACTTAGCTATCGACCAAATGTTTTAGCGCAGGGGCTAAGACAGGGAAAGCGCTATACCATAGGGGTGGTTGTTCCGAAGCTTTATTTTACAATTTTTGCAGAAATTTTAAGAGGCATTGAAGAAAAGGCAAAAGACCACCATTATTGTACTTTGGTTTGTAGTACAGAAGATGATCCTCTAAGAGAGCGAGAGTGTTTAAATCGTCTTAGAAATGGTTTTGTAGATGGTATTATTATAGCGGGAACAGGAAAGTCGGGGCGCTTGCTTAGGGATATGAAAGCCAGTGGTATCCCTTTGGTACAGATTATCAGAAATCAGGAAAATGCAATCAGTAGTGTTGTGGCAGACTATGAAACAGGGGCTTATCAGGCGGTAAGATATTTGTTTGAAAAAGGGTGTAGAGAAATTGGGTTTATTAACGGTGCCCTAAATTTGCGACCATACCACGACCGTTATAAGGGATATGCAGCAGCGATAAAACGCTTAGAATTGGAGGAGATTTGCCCACAAGATACAGAAATACAAGAAGATTTCACTTATGGTTTTCAGTGTGCAGAAGAATTGTTAAATAAATACCCTTTTCTGGATGGTCTGATAGCGTCCAATGATATATTGGGAATGGGTGCGATAAGGGCGATTAACAAAAATAAAAGAAAAATACCGGATGAAGTGAAACTTATAAGTCTCAATGGGCATTCGGTAGGAGAAATGTTGCAGATTTCTATGACTTCTATGGAAATCCCGGCAGCATTGATAGGGGAAAAAGCTATGGAACTTTTGCTGGAGGAAATGCAGGAAAAAGAAAAGCAAAAACAACCGGCAAAACATCTGGTTTTTAATACAACCTTAGTGGAGCGGGAGAGCACTTAAAGGCTAGTTCCTATAATTTTTAGTAAAAAGTAAAAACTTGATTTGCCTATCTTTTGATAAAGAACCAAAAAAGGAATCTGAGAATGATTAATCTCAGATTCCTTTGTGGATTATAAAGTCGATATCTAAAACAGTCGAGTTAAATTATAATCTTAGTAGTTTTCTACTTTACGTTCAAAATATGCCTTTGGATGTGCACATACAGGGCAAAGTTCAGGTGCTTCTTCAGCTGCATGAACATAACCGCAGTTGCGGCATTTCCAGCCAAGAGGAGCATCTCCTTTAAATGTATTTCCGGATTTGTAGCTTTCTAAAAGTTTAAGATAACGTTTCTCATGAGCTGCTTCTACACGAGCCACACCTTCAAATTTGATTGCCAGTTCAGGAAATCCTTCTTCTCTTGCTTCTCTAGCCATACGAGCATACATATCTGTCCACTCATAATTTTCGCCGGCAGCAGCATCTGTAAGGTTTTCTTCTACATTACCGATTCCGTGAAGCTCTTTAAACCAAAGTTTTGCATGCTCTTTTTCCTGGTCAGCTGTTTCTAAGTAAAGGGCAGCCAGCTGTTCATATCCGGCTTTTTTTGCAGCAGAAGCGTAGTAGGTATATTTGTTACGAGCTTCTGATTCACCTGCAAATGCATCTTTTAAATTTTGTTCTGTTTTTGTTCCTGCGTACTTAGACATAAAAAATTCTCCTTGTTTTAAATCTTATAAGAAATATGTTTTTATTTAAAAATTTTACCGCCTGATATAGCGACAGTGTGTTTCTTATCTTGGATAGACTGGCAAATTCGAGATAAAATAAGAGAAAAAGGCCTTAAAAGACCTTTTTCTTTTGTTCTATTATGTGGAAATTTATCAAAAATTAACCGAAATATCTTTCTAAAAGACCTTTGAAAGCTTTTCCGTGACGAGCTTCATCTCTAGCCATTTCATGAACTGTATCATGGATTGCATCAAGGTTAGCAGCTTTTGCACGTTTTGCAAGGTCAAATTTACCTGCAGTAGCTCCGTTTTCAGCTTCTACACGCATTTCAAGATTTTTCTTTGTGCTGTCTGTTAATACTTCGCCTAATAATTCAGCAAATTTTGCTGCATGCTCAGCTTCTTCTAAAGCAGCTTTTTCCCAGTAAAGTCCGATTTCAGGATATCCTTCTCTATGAGCTACTCTTGACATAGCAAGATACATACCAACCTCTGAACATTCTCCTTCAAAGTTTGCTCTTAAGTCAGCAATAATATCTTCGCTTGCTCCCTGAGCTACTCCTACAACATGCTCTGCTGCCCATGACATTTCTCCGCTCTGCTCGATGAATTTAGAAGCAGGTGCTTTACAGATTGGACAGACTTCAGGTGCTACATCTCCCTCATGAACATAACCACAAACGCTGCATACAAATTTCTTCATTGTAAAATCTCCTTTTCATAGATATATTTTTACATCATTAGTTCTCTAACTGAAAATAGTACTTATGCGAAATGATTAGTTAGTTTAAACTAATAATAGTAATTCTTACTGATATTAATCTAACATAGACCAAGGGGAATGTCAATATAATTATTTGAAAATAAAAAAGGAAGCTTACCGCTTCCTCTTAAGACTTTTTGCTACAATCTCCGCAAAGACCGTAAAAATATGCTAAATGTCCCTTAATCTGACCGTCAAAATGTTTTGTTGCTTCGCTGGTTAAGGCATCCATAGGTTCCATATCTAAATCGTGTACGCTATGGCATTCGGTACAAATAAAATGATAGTGATGATGTGTACATCCATCAAAACGATCTGCACCGCTACCGGTTGTAAGTTTTTGAATCTCGCCCATCTCTGCAAGTAGTGAGAGATTGCGGTAGACAGTTCCTAAGCTAATGTTTGGAAATTCTTGTCGAAGATTTTCATAAACAACATCAGCAGTCGGATGGTCATGTCTTTGAAGCAAAAACTCTTTAATCGCTTCTCTTTGTCGGCTGTATTTGAGTTTGTGCATGAAATTCTCCTTTCTATGACTGAATTATATTTCACTATAATAACAATTACTATTTTTGTCAAGGCTTTTCTTGATTTTATAAAGAAATGACGTCTTAAGGGTGAGTTTTTGTGATGTATGATAATAGTAGAGTTTTTACATATGTTTGGCGATTCCTCAAAAAAAGGGTGACAAAATGTCTTTGAAAGGATGTAAATGAGAGTTTTTCTTAGATAGGATGAGCTAAAAGATTGCAAATACAAGTTCGTGACATAGTAAAATTATCAGGTATAATATACAAAGAAGATAATCCGGAGGAGATTTTTAATGAAAAGAGAGAAAAAAAAGCAATCCGTTATTCATCGAACGGTGCATTATATGGTCATACAAATCCTGTTACTTAGTGTGATGCTTTTGGGATATATAGGATATTCTTATATTACGACAAAAAAGACTCAAAAAATTGCAACAAAAAATTTGGTGGAGATTTTTGGACAGGAATTAAATAATAAGATAAAAAGTGCAGATACTTTGTTGGAACAGATGATTTATAAAAATGAAAATTATGCTATGTTGCAAAGTTTACGAGAATCAGACAGGCACTATGCTTTAGTAGCTTTGGGAAATATGTTAAAAGAAGCAGTAACCTATAATAAGGATGTGGATGCTTTTGTGATTGCGGAAGGAATGTATCAAAAAACGGTAGACTATGAAAATATGGATATGACTTTACAAGAAAGAGAGGTCTTAAAAGAACACACTTTGGCACAGACTTTTTTGCCAAGGCAAAAAGCCGGATGGAGGATAGAGACTATAGGAGGGCAGACTTACCTTTATAAGGGTTATGTTTGGCAGAAAAGAGCTGCTTTTGTCTATATTTTAGTAGAAAATTTTTTGGGCAATACTAAAAAAGACGAAGTAAAAGATACCCAGTTTTTGTTGGTTGAAGGCAAAAATAAGAAGGTTTGGGGGACTTATGGAGAAAACTTTGTTCCGATAAAAATCGGGCAGCAAAAGAAAAACATATCAGATAATCAAGCGGAAGAAATTTTTGTTTTGACTCAGAAAGAATACAGGGTGGAAGCTTATATTAGTAAGGTGAGTGTTATGGGGAGGGTGGAATCCGGAATGCTTGTGTTTTTTGTGATTATTTTCAGTCTGCTGATTTTTACTTTATTTATGGTAAATTATATTCAAAAGGAAATGATACGCCCTATAGGAAGTATGCAAAAAAGTATGGAATTAATACAAAGGGGGGATTACCATCTTCGCATGGAGGATACCTTTACAAGCAGGGAGTTTTCTTTATTAAAATCCGCATTTAATAGGTTGATGGACGAGATTTGGGGCTTAAAAATACAAACTTATGAAAAACAGATTGTTTTGCAGGAAGCGGAATTAAAAAGTATCAAACTCCAGATTCGGCCCCATTTTTTCTTGAATGCAATGACTACAATTTCTAGCTTAAGTCAACAAGGAAAAAATGAAAAAATACGTCTTTATATAGATGCTTTGTCCAAAAATATTCGTTATATGTTTCGATCGGGCTTGCATACAGTGAGTTTAGAGGAAGAAGTAAAGCACGTGGAAAATTATTTTGAAATGCAGGAATTGAAATATCCGGGATGTGTTTTCTATTTTATAGATATAGAGGAAGCTAGCAGACAGTGGAGGATTCCTCAAATGCTGGTGCATACGATTATAGAAAATGAATATAAGTATGCGGTTTCTGTAGATGCTATGCTTACTATTTTAATTAAGGCATCTTTGGTAGAAAAGGAAGGAGAGCAATTCCTTTTGTTGGAAATTGAAGACGACGGCAAAGGATAT